>NZ_JCBCUY010000079.1:0-5398 GCF_059862705.1 Pseudomonas sp. MF08817 | reverse complement strand
CTGATAGTCAACAAGATTATCAGCATCACAAGTTACTCCGCGAGAAATCAAAGATGTAACCAACGATTGCTGAGCCAAGTTTAGGGTTTCTTAAAAACCCAAAGATGTTTGAACTGAAGAGTTTGATCATGGCTCAGATTGAACGCTGGCGGCAGGCCTAACACATGCAAGTCGAGCGGTAGAGAGAAGCTTGCTTCTCTTGAGAGCGGCGGACGGGTGAGTAATGCCTAGGAATCTGCCTGGTAGTGGGGGATAACGTTCGGAAACGGACGCTAATACCGCATACGTCCTACGGGAGAAAGCAGGGGACCTTCGGGCCTTGCGCTATCAGATGAGCCTAGGTCGGATTAGCTAGTTGGTGGGGTAAAGGCTCACCAAGGCGACGATCCGTAACTGGTCTGAGAGGATGATCAGTCACACTGGAACTGAGACACGGTCCAGACTCCTACGGGAGGCAGCAGTGGGGAATATTGGACAATGGGCGAAAGCCTGATCCAGCCATGCCGCGTGTGTGAAGAAGGTCTTCGGATTGTAAAGCACTTTAAGTTGGGAGGAAGGGCAGTAACTTAATACGTTGCTGTTTTGACGTTACCGACAGAATAAGCACCGGCTAACTCTGTGCCAGCAGCCGCGGTAATACAGAGGGTGCAAGCGTTAATCGGAATTACTGGGCGTAAAGCGCGCGTAGGTGGTTTGTTAAGTTGGATGTGAAATCCCCGGGCTCAACCTGGGAACTGCATTCAAAACTGACAAGCTAGAGTATGGTAGAGGGTGGTGGAATTTCCTGTGTAGCGGTGAAATGCGTAGATATAGGAAGGAACACCAGTGGCGAAGGCGACCACCTGGACTGATACTGACACTGAGGTGCGAAAGCGTGGGGAGCAAACAGGATTAGATACCCTGGTAGTCCACGCCGTAAACGATGTCAACTAGCCGTTGGGAGCCTTGAGCTCTTAGTGGCGCAGCTAACGCATTAAGTTGACCGCCTGGGGAGTACGGCCGCAAGGTTAAAACTCAAATGAATTGACGGGGGCCCGCACAAGCGGTGGAGCATGTGGTTTAATTCGAAGCAACGCGAAGAACCTTACCAGGCCTTGACATCCAATGAACTTTCTAGAGATAGATTGGTGCCTTCGGGAACATTGAGACAGGTGCTGCATGGCTGTCGTCAGCTCGTGTCGTGAGATGTTGGGTTAAGTCCCGTAACGAGCGCAACCCTTGTCCTTAGTTACCAGCACGTAATGGTGGGCACTCTAAGGAGACTGCCGGTGACAAACCGGAGGAAGGTGGGGATGACGTCAAGTCATCATGGCCCTTACGGCCTGGGCTACACACGTGCTACAATGGTCGGTACAGAGGGTTGCCAAGCCGCGAGGTGGAGCTAATCCCAGAAAACCGATCGTAGTCCGGATCGCAGTCTGCAACTCGACTGCGTGAAGTCGGAATCGCTAGTAATCGCGAATCAGAATGTCGCGGTGAATACGTTCCCGGGCCTTGTACACACCGCCCGTCACACCATGGGAGTGGGTTGCACCAGAAGTAGCTAGTCTAACCTTCGGGAGGACGGTTACCACGGTGTGATTCATGACTGGGGTGAAGTCGTAACAAGGTAGCCGTAGGGGAACCTGCGGCTGGATCACCTCCTTAATCGACGACATCAGCTGCTCCATAAGTTCCCACACGAATTGCTTGATTCATTGAAGAAGACGATAGAAGCAGCTTCAAGCTTTAAGCTACAAGCTTCAAGTTTGATTGCGCTAAGCATCAAAATTGGGTCTGTAGCTCAGTTGGTTAGAGCGCACCCCTGATAAGGGTGAGGTCGGCAGTTCGAATCTGCCCAGACCCACCAATTTTGTTATGGGGCCATAGCTCAGCTGGGAGAGCGCCTGCCTTGCACGCAGGAGGTCAGCGGTTCGATCCCGCTTGGCTCCACCATTAACTGCTTCTGCGTTAGAGTTTAGAAATGAGCATTCCATCCTTGGGGTGGTGAATGTTGATTTCTAGTCTTTGATTAGATCGTTCTTTAAAAATTTGGGTATGTGATAGAAAGATAGACTGAACGTTACTTTCACTGGTAACGGCTCAGGCTAAGGTAAAATTTGTGAGAGGCTCTTAATTGAGCTGTGCGAATTTTCGGCGAATGTCGTCTTCACAGTATAACCAGATTGCTTGGGGTTATATGGTCAAGTGAAGAAGCGCATACGGTGGATGCCTTGGCAGTCAGAGGCGATGAAAGACGTGGTAGCCTGCGAAAAGCTTCGGGGAGTCGGCAAACAGACTTTGATCCGGAGATGTCTGAATGGGGGAACCCAGCCATCATAAGATGGTTATCTTGTACTGAATACATAGGTGCAAGAGGCGAACCAGGGGAACTGAAACATCTAAGTACCCTGAGGAAAAGAAATCAACCGAGATTCCCTTAGTAGTGGCGAGCGAACGGGGACTAGCCCTTAAGCGGTTTTGAGATTAGCGGAACGCTCTGGAAAGTGCGGCCATAGTGGGTGATAGCCCTGTACGCGAAAATCTCTTTACCGTGAAATCGAGTAGGACGGGGCACGAGAAACCTTGTCTGAATATGGGGGGACCATCCTCCAAGGCTAAATACTACTGACTGACCGATAGTGAACTAGTACCGTGAGGGAAAGGCGAAAAGAACCCCGGAGAGGGGAGTGAAATAGATCCTGAAACCGTATGCGTACAAGCAGTGGGAGCCCACTTTGTTGGGTGACTGCGTACCTTTTGTATAATGGGTCAGCGACTTATTTTCAGTGGCGAGCTTAACCGAATAGGGGAGGCGTAGCGAAAGCGAGTCTTAATAGGGCGTCTAGTCGCTGGGAATAGACCCGAAACCGGGCGATCTATCCATGGGCAGGTTGAAGGTTGGGTAACACTAACTGGAGGACCGAACCGACTACCGTTGAAAAGTTAGCGGATGACCTGTGGATCGGAGTGAAAGGCTAATCAAGCTCGGAGATAGCTGGTTCTCCTCGAAAGCTATTTAGGTAGCGCCTCATGTATCACTGTAGGGGGTAGAGCACTGTTTCGGCTAGGGGGTCATCCCGACTTACCAAACCGATGCAAACTCCGAATACCTACAAGTGCCGAGCATGGGAGACACACGGCGGGTGCTAACGTCCGTCGTGAAAAGGGAAACAACCCAGACCGTCAGCTAAGGTCCCAAAGTTATGGTTAAGTGGGAAACGATGTGGGAAGGCTTAGACAGCTAGGAGGTTGGCTTAGAAGCAGCCACCCTTTAAAGAAAGCGTAATAGCTCACTAGTCGAGTCGGCCTGCGCGGAAGATGTAACGGGGCTCAAACCATACACCGAAGCTACGGGTATCACTTAGGTGATGCGGTAGAGGAGCGTTCTGTAAGCCTGTGAAGGTGAGTTGAGAAGCTTGCTGGAGGTATCAGAAGTGCGAATGCTGACATGAGTAACGACAATGGGTGTGAAAAACACCCACGCCGAAAGACCAAGGTTTCCTGCGCAACGTTAATCGACGCAGGGTTAGTCGGTCCCTAAGGCGAGGCTGAAAAGCGTAGTCGATGGAAAACAGGTTAATATTCCTGTACTTCTGGTTATTGCGATGGAGGGACGGAGAAGGCTAGGCCAGCTTGGCGTTGGTTGTCCAAGTTTAAGGTGGTAGGCTGGAATCTTAGGTAAATCCGGGATTCTAAGGCCGAGAGCTGATGACGAGTGTTCTTTTAGAACACGAAGTGGTTGATGCCATGCTTCCAAGAAAAGCTTCTAAGCTTCAGGTAACCAGGAACCGTACCCCAAACCGACACAGGTGGTTGGGTAGAGAATACCAAGGCGCTTGAGAGAACTCGGGTGAAGGAACTAGGCAAAATGGCACCGTAACTTCGGGAGAAGGTGCGCCGGTGAGGGTGAAGGACTTGCTCCGTAAGCTCATGCCGGTCGAAGATACCAGGCCGCTGCGACTGTTTATTAAAAACACAGCACTCTGCAAACACGAAAGTGGACGTATAGGGTGTGACGCCTGCCCGGTGCCGGAAGGTTAATTGATGGGGTTAGCTAACGCGAAGCTCTTGATCGAAGCCCCGGTAAACGGCGGCCGTAACTATAACGGTCCTAAGGTAGCGAAATTCCTTGTCGGGTAAGTTCCGACCTGCACGAATGGCGTAACGATGGCGGCGCTGTCTCCACCCGAGACTCAGTGAAATTGAAATCGCTGTGAAGATGCAGTGTATCCGCGGCTAGACGGAAAGACCCCGTGAACCTTTACTATAGCTTTGCACTGGACTTTGAATTTGCTTGTGTAGGATAGGTGGGAGGCTTTGAAGCGTGGACGCCAGTTCGCGTGGAGCCAACCTTGAAATACCACCCTGGCAACTTTGAGGTTCTAACTCAGGTCCGTTATCCGGATCGAGGACAGTGTATGGTGGGTAGTTTGACTGGGGCGGTCTCCTCCTAAAGAGTAACGGAGGAGTACGAAGGTGCGCTCAGACCGGTCGGAAATCGGTCGTAGAGTATAAAGGCAAAAGCGCGCTTGACTGCGAGACAGACACGTCGAGCAGGTACGAAAGTAGGTCTTAGTGATCCGGTGGTTCTGTATGGAAGGGCCATCGCTCAACGGATAAAAGGTACTCCGGGGATAACAGGCTGATACCGCCCAAGAGTTCATATCGACGGCGGTGTTTGGCACCTCGATGTCGGCTCATCACATCCTGGGGCTGAAGCCGGTCCCAAGGGTATGGCTGTTCGCCATTTAAAGTGGTACGCGAGCTGGGTTTAGAACGTCGTGAGACAGTTCGGTCCCTATCTGCCGTGGACGTTTGAGATTTGAGAGGGGCTGCTCCTAGTACGAGAGGACCGGAGTGGACGAACCTCTGGTGTTCCGGTTGTCACGCCAGTGGCATTGCCGGGTAGCTATGTTCGGGAAAGATAACCGCTGAAAGCATCTAAGCGGGAAACTTGCCTCAAGATGAGATCTCACTGGAACCTTGAGTTCCCTGAAGGGCCGTCGAAGACTACGACGTTGATAGGTTGGGTGTGTAAGCGCTGTGAGGCGTTGAGCTAACCAATACTAATTGCCCGTGAGGCTTGACCATATAACACCCAAGCAATTTGCGTCAGCTCTCTCACCCAGAGCAACCAGATTGCGGTGTGTGAAGACGAAAGAACCGAAAGTTTGCGCACTCACAAAACACCAAGCTGTCACATACCCAATTTGCTGAAGCGAGGCCTACAGGCCACGACTCAGTACCCGAATTTCTTGACGACCATAGAGCATTGGAACCACCTGATCCCATCCCGAACTCAGCAGTGAAACGATGCATCGCCGATGGTAGTGTGGGGTTTCCCCATGTGAGAGTAGGTCATCGTCAAGATTAAATTCCGAAACCCCATTTGCGAAAGCAGATGGGGTTTTGTTTT
>NZ_JCBCUY010000078.1:0-5864 GCF_059862705.1 Pseudomonas sp. MF08817 | reverse complement strand
GTCCTCATGACAGAAGAGGATGAAACCCTCATAAACACCGTACGCGAACGATTGGCTTCACCGCAGCGCGTTAAGGTGACGCTGGATGACCTATAGCCTTGAATTTGACCAACGTGCACTGAAGGAATGGCACAAGCTGGGAGATACGATTCGGCAGCAATTCAAGAAAAAGCTGGCTGAAATCCTGGAGAATCCCCGCATTGAGGCCAATCGTTTACGCGAGCTGCCAGATTGCTACAAAGTAAAGCTGCGCAGCGCTGGCTATCGCTTGATCTACCAGGTCATAGACCAAGAGGTTGTGGTATTTGTTGTTGCAGTCGATAAACGTGAGAATGAAGCAGCGTATCGAAAAGCATCAGAGCGGTTCAAATGAAGCATGATCACTAATGATGGGATTTATGGTCAAACCAGCAACACCTGAGCCTTTAGTTAATTAATAAAAGTAAAACTAAAAACTAATCAGTATTAAATAAAAGGAAAATAAAATGAAAACAGGGCCGTTCGGTTTAGAAATGGGAATGTCTATGTCCGAATTTAATGAGCCTCTCAATGAGATAGCTCCTAGTAAATTTCACACGACAATGGTCCCAAAGCCGCACACTGCATTTGAAAGTTACGTACTAACTATAACTCCAAAGCATGGGCTCTCATGGATTAAGGCAATTGGTAAAACAATACAAACTAATCCTTACGGAGTTGAAGTAAAGACTACATTTGACTCAATGAAATCAAAGCTTGAGAATAAGTATGGTAAGCATGACTTGCTTGATTTCTTGATGTTGGATAGCATTTGGAATGAGCCCCGAGATTGGATGCAGGGAATTTATAATGGTGAACGCATATTAATGGCGCAATGGGCTCCAAAATATGGTTCTGTTCTTGGTGAGTCGTTAGTGTCAGTAGCTCTTATTGCGTCAGCTTCTGATACATCATCTGGCTATATTGCAATTGAGTATTCATTTGAGAATACTAGCGCAGCCGAACTTGAGTTTTCAGCTTTAGAAGACGAAGCTTTATAGACTGTAATTCTAAAGGACTTTTGATTCGTGGACTTTGCTCACTGAGGCTCAAACCATGCCTCAGTGAGAAAATTCGCGAATTTATGATTGAAGCTGATTTGAAGGCCCCAAGACGACTAACCAAGGAAAACGCATGAAGCAACAAAAAGCGTCCCTGCTTGATCAATGCACAGAAATCGGTTGGTCTCTGACTGATATACTGGCACAGAAACACGACAAGCGAATTTGGTCTTTGAACGGAGGGCTAACCGGATTACCGGAAGAAGTGGTAGGTCAGACGTATACCAGTTCCGGGGCCAGCGTGAGCTTCTGCGAAGGTGGTTCTGCCCTTCTCCTAATGAAAGCCGCAGCATTAGAAACACTAGCTAGGCTGAACACCTTTAACGATCGAGCCGATGCTGTCACTCGTTACCTAGAAGCTCAAATGACGATTCTGGCTGAGCATACTGCCGAAATCATAGATACAGTCAGGACCATTACTCCGGACGCCTTAGTGCGGAATGTGAACGAGTTGATTGAAAATCCAACCCTCAAGTCCTTCTTTCCGCGAGTCAACAAACGCTTCATGTTGGAGCTTTACGAGCAGTTGGGGAACGACAAGATAGCGGACATCCTGCTGGCATTCTCTGCAGCACCTTACGATTACAGAGCGGGTTGGCCCGATTTGATCGTAATCAAAAACGGAGCCATGAAGCTTATTGAGGTCAAGACCAGTGACAAGCTACTGGATTCCCAACTTCGTTTTGCAAAGGGAATTGGTACGCCTATGGCGTTTGACTGCGGAGTTATCCGCCTCAAGGCGATAAAATCCTGAGCGGCCAACGCTCCAAGTCGCAGTCGTCGCTTTACTCCTAAGTTGTGCGACACCAGCTAGTACCCTGGTTTCATTGGTTCATAACTGTCGCATATCTCTGTCGCAGGTGATACATTACTTGCGACAAATACTGCGACAGGTGAAGCATGGCAACGGACAGTGGTCAGTTGATTGGGTATGCACGGGTCTCAACACAGGGGCAGGATTTGGCTCAACAGCGAGCCAAACTCAGTGATATCGGATGCCAGCGCATTTTCGAGGAGAAAGTGAGTGGAGCTAAGCGAGATCGACCGGAGCTAGGCCGCCTTCTCGATCATTTGCGCGCAGGAGACGTGGTGACGGTTACACGACTGGATCGCTTAGCCAGGTCAACAAGCGATCTTCTGCACATTGCCGAACGAATTAAGGATACCGGTGCTGGTTTGCGTTCATTAGCTGAACCCTGGGCTGATACCACGTCACCTGCTGGCCGCATGGTTTTGACCATTTTTGCAGGTATTGCCGACTTTGAGCGTTCGCTTATTGGCGAGCGTACTAGCGCTGGTCGGGCTGCTGCTCTTGCCCGAGGTGTGCGTTTCGGCCCACGTCCCGCTTTAAGCGCTGAACAGATAGTTCATGCGAGAAGGTTAATCGAGGAAGAGGGACTGTCTGTCAGCGAAGCTTCCCGTATTTTGAATGTGCATCGCGCAACCCTTTATCGAGCGTTGGCGCGAACTGCTTAAACGCGTTCGTCTGAATGGTCTTAAGCCTAATCAATTCGGTTTCCGATTAGGCCTAATGCTAGAGTATCTGCACACATTGCACACCAGAGGCTATGCAGATGTTGCACACCATTCAGGAAGCTATTGCACTGACTGGAAAATCTCGCCGAACGCTCTACAACCATTGTGATCAGGGCCGTCTGTCTTATAGCCTCGGTCACGATGATCGCCGTTATTTTGAAACGTCCGAGCTGATCCGCGCCTATGGCAGTCTTCTGCAAATTGCACAGCCTGTTGCACAGGAAATTGCACAGTCATGCACATCAGATAATCTACCAGAGACGCTTACAGAAGCTACCGCTCTAAGGTTGGCAGCAGCACTCGAAAAGCTGATTGAGATCGAAGAAAAGAAGCTGCTCCTGATCGAACATAAACCCGCTATTCAAGAAGCTGCTCCATTGCCACGAGAAAAGCCCGAATCGTTCGCGGATCTACTCAAAACACTGAGCTGAGCCATTCCTTTCCCACAGTGCTTTGATCGCTGTGTCTATGACCCTGAAGGGTTTCTTCACCTACCGTTCTGGTAGGCATCCAAAATCCCCAAAAAACGTGTGCTCCCCAAAAACTAAGAAATGACCACGCCCAAGCGTTTCGAAAGCTCATCCCAGCTTTCCCCAGGCCTTGCTTCCTTTTCCGCTTCTTTTCGACTTAAGGCCTTCCTGGCTTTTTGTTTCAGCGGTTTTTTAGGCGAAAACTCAAAAACCAAATGAGTTACAGACCTACCGGTTTTCTTCTGTTTCCAATCCACATTGATAGGGGAATGCAGGTTGATTTGCTCTATAGCTGGCGCAATCACCCAGCGTTTCAAATCACTAATGGATTTGTAGCTATCTGCAATCTGAAACGTTTTTTTGAGCCATGCGATTTCGATTTCTCGCTTACCGGTGCTTCGCCACTGAACCAAAAGCTCGTACAAGCGAATAGCATGGATGCTCGTCATTTTGACGACATCATCAATTGGGTAAACCGTAAAACGTTCCTTTAGCTCAGAAAGGTAAGGGATTAGGGCTGAGGTGAATTGGAATCGAACCAACCCTAAGGTTTCTACGTATTCGATCTGCTGAACCCAACGGAACCGTCTGATAGCAGGCGTTTCTCCAGCCTGATCGTAAGGGACTGTGATCTGGCGATTGAAAAGCCGATCTGCTGCATCCTTTAGCTCTTCGTAAGCCGTTTGACGCGTAACACCTACAAGGTCTACAACGCTTAAAGCATCAACCTCATACAGGGTTTGGTCGTTCAACGTCTGCCCTTGGCTTTTGGCAATACAGGCCAAAATTAAACGGTGCTCCCCCAGTGTTAACCGATAACCGGCCTCAACCAGGGCGTTAGATTTTTTGATCTGAAGATTCTTGCTCATAGCCGTTTCCCATCATCCATTATGAGAGGTTATCAGATCCTCTCGCACATTCGACAGGAATCTCTCGCACATTCGACAGGAATCTCTCGCACATTCGACAGGAATCTCTCGCACATTCGACAGGAATCTCTCGCACATTCATGCCTAAGAACCTTGATTTTAAAGGCCTGCAGAGCCGCTAAAGCTTTTAAAGATATAAAGTTTATAAAAAGGGAGACTGACCTAAAACTAGAAAACCGTGATGCTTTCCCCATCAAATCGAATGGTTTCAAAAGCGAGCTGACGTCACCAAACCTCAGTGAACGGTTTTGGCACACGCCTGTGTTGATTCTGAGTAGTTTTGATGTCAGGAGACTGCAGGTTTTAAACAGCAATGCAATGAACCACCTTGATTTGACTAGTCAGGATATGGGGACGGCTTACCTTTCAAAACTGTAAATAAATGACTACCACCCAAAGGACGAGTAGTCATGATTAAACAGTGCCAAAATCAAACCTGTATGAAAGAAATTCCCAAAAAATCTAAACAATGGTTGAATCAAATATTTTGTTCAACAAAATGTAGGAAAGCAGCACATCGTAAGAAAACCTCTCAGGAAACACGCATAGCAAGAAGAAGAGCAAATCTGCGTCAGAATGATGAAGTTCTTCGTCTTGTTAGCCAATGTAGAAGAGCTAGATCAGTTCAGATCCTAGAAGGACATGATATTGCTTCGTTCATAGAAACAATGACCCTTGTTAAAAAAAGACCTAAAGGTGATTTACATCTATGTCACATTGCACCAGTTAAAGGGAAAAGCTCCATAGGTTTATTTCATTGCCGAAATCTATTCTATGCTGGCGCTCACCAAAATAGAAAATTTGGTAACAAATGGGCAAGCGGCGGACTTTCGATCAAAAAAGAAAATATTTTAGATGAGTGGAAAATTTCTGAAGAAATGTCGACTAATGAGATACTTATTAAGATAGAAGAATACCTTGGAAATATAGTGGGAGAATACATAAAGTCAGCATCAGTAACGAAGTCTAAAAGAGCACAACTTGCTAATAAAATAAACGGTATAGATCCTAAAAGAGAATTTGATGAATTGATGATGCTAGATCATAGCGTATTACGTGAAGAATGGAGTAAGTTGAGCAATCATCCTTTTTATAAAATCACGTACAACCACACCGAATCTAAATACATTACATACATTTACGAGTTGAGTAGATTTGTATCTTACGGAGGGGATAGAGTAAAAGTTATGAAGAAGTTAATAAAAACCATGGCTGTAGGCTATGTAGCACTTAGCAAGGTAAGCGACAGTAGAACCTATAATAAGGATTTCGAAAAAGAATATGGGTCGCTTGTTAAAAAATTTCGTGATGTAGCTCTGAAAAATGAGAACGCTTGGTCTGAATTCAAAGATTTAATCTACGATGCCGCATTCAAGACATTACAAGGAGAGCCATTGAAAGCTAAAAAATTCCATAGCAAGATAATGAGTTACTTAGATACTTCGGTGAAACACGCTCTTAGCTAACCAGGAAAGGTGCGAAAGTACGTAAATTCTTCATACATATCTTGTAAATTTTCTTGAAAAACATCTCGTTCAATGCCACTGTAATGACGAACGTCTTTACAGGAGCCTGCGAAATGGCCTCAATCAATGTCCGTGTGGACGATGACCTCAAAACCCGCGCTTATCGCGAACTGGAGCGTTTGGGTGTGACTCCATCTGAGCTCATGCGCCAAGCCCTGCAATACGTCGCTGAGCGCGGTCAGCTTCCATTCCGGCCTGTCCTCATGACAGAAGAGGATGAAACCCTCATAAACACCGTACGCGAACGATTGGCTTCACCGCAGCGCGTTAAGGTGACGCTGGATGACCTATAGCCTTGAATTTGACCAACGTGCACTGAAGGAA
>NZ_JCBCUY010000077.1:0-5945 GCF_059862705.1 Pseudomonas sp. MF08817 | reverse complement strand
GTGACCGGCTGTTTCGGAACAGGCGGAAAATCGGTCACGTTGTTAGCGAAATGAGCGGTCACGCGTTAGCGAAATGGTCGGTCACGATGTACCGAAACGGGCGGTCACGATAGGCCGAAATACGCACTTGATCACTGTGTAGCGAACTTGCAGGTAGGGCTTCTCTTTGAGCATTGTGGCTACATCCAGTGCGGTACTGTCTTTGGCCTTCTTCCAGGTGATATAGCCGCTGGAAAACTTCGCGCGGGTAGCCTCGCCCATGGCTTGTTGCAGGGTTTGCTTGAGCTGAGATTCACGCTTTTCCTGCTGGGCGATGCTGTGGCGAACCGACTTGAGTTCAACGTAAGCGATGGCCAGTGCCGGGTTAGCGCTGAAGTCCACGACTTGGCCGCTGTCTGCTGGATAAAGGCAACGTAGCGCTTGATCAGCCGAGTCCGAGCCATCGGCCGGTGGCGGCGTGTCAGTCATCACGTAGTCCCAGAACTTGCGCTCCAGCTCGATCAAGCGACTGATCATGCGTTCGTCCCGCTCGATACGGTGGATCTCTAAATGTTGACCACCCAGCAGTACTGCGACATCTGCAGCCTGTTTGCCGGTGACGGCGAGCTGGTGCATGACCTGCAATTGCACATACTCGGGGACGCCCTCTTTCCAAAGGCGTGCCCCGTTTATGCCGGCTGTTTTGCATTCGAGGATCTGCACGTCATCGGCACCGATCACCTCGCGGTCGATGTTGGCCAGCATCCATGGCAACTCCGGATCGGGATGCTGCAGTACGGCGTTGATGCGTCGCACACGGTTACCACTGCGCTTGGTGTAATGCGATGCCACGATGGGTTCGAGGATGTTGCCCCAATAGGCAGGGCTTTCTTCGTCGTGCGGATCTATTTTCGGTAGCGAGCCATCGCGCCCAGTTTTCTCTAGCCACAGTTCGAGCTGAGACTTGTACGGGTTAAGGCCAACGGCAGCGGCCGCATCCGAACTGCCGATGCCACCCTTACGCACGGCCAGCCATTCATCGCGAGGCATGGCCTTGGTGGTAACGAGGCGCAGTGCAGGGCGGGACTTGCTGGTGCTGGTATTCGGTTGAGTCTTCATGATGAATTCCTTGTAGACATAAAAACGCCCGACCAGCACAAGGCTGACCGGGCGTTATTGAGTGGCGTGAGGGTTAAGCGACAAGTGAGAGTGCAGCATCCAGTGCGCGTTGTTTTATCTGTGCACCTTGGCCGAACCAGGCCGAGTCCATGCGGTACTCATTGCTGCGGGCACGGCGTTCATGATCGACGTACTCGGTTACCGCGTTGAGCAAACCCCAGGCGGTGCCATTGGCTGACGCCAGCGTTGCGCCGCGACCTTGGCCTTCATACAGCGCCTGCACCTTGCGCAGAGCTCGCTCGTTAGGCAGCACTTCAGGCAATTTGCTCTTGGGGCTAACGTCGCACAGCACGTTCATGAAAAAGCCCATCGCCTCATGCCACTGGACCTTACGCTCGGCCAGGTTACGCATGCGGTACATGAACTCGTCCCATTGCGAGACAGCGATGCCGAGCTGTTTCTTCACGGCTTGCGGATCGAAGCGAGTGTTATGCGGCACCTTGATGGCGCGTGTGGTGCCATCAAGAGCAATGGTCAGCGTGTTGTTGCACACCACCCGTACGGTGGTGGGTGTTGCCGTGGTTGCTAGCGTGCCATCGCAGGACGTAGCCAACAGTAAGTAACCACTTACCTCGTCATTACCCTTGAGTACCGCTGATTGGCCTGTGCGAGCCAGCGCCCAGAACTTACGTCCGCCTTTCAGCACACCAGCGGTCTCCAACTCGTAGCCAGAGACCTCGGAAAGATCCCGGTAAAACTCCAGAACCTCGCGAGGCTGAACGATTTGGTAGCGGCTAGAGACTACCGACAACGGCGCTTTGGTGTCGGAGCGAAACAGCACTTTCTGTTCCGGAAACGAGTGAATAGTACCTAGCGGGCCGATGCTGTCAGCCTTGAAATGCACAGGGCTGTCTTGAATCTGCCAGTCCATACCGGCTTCGCGTTGCCAGATTTCAATTGGCTGTTTCTGTGTGAGTTGATTACCGAGGCCGTGCCACGGGGTTTGGCCAACGTAAGCCATTTGCTCGATGAGATGTGCCATGGTGAGTTGCTCCTGCTCAAGGGGGGGAGCGCAACATCATTGAGTCGATGTTGGCTTGATGGAGTAGCTGGATTAGCTGTTAGCGCCGAATGTGTGTCCGCATTCCAAGCACTCGAAGTTGTTCAGCACGCGCTCATCGAGTTGCTCGCCAATTGTTGCTCCGGCTAGTCCACCTGCTACACCCCCAAACAATCCGCCAAGGATCGCGCCGGCAATACCGCCGAGGGCTATGCCCAAGGGGCCGCCTACAACACCTAAAACTCCGCCTATTTCTGCACCTGATACAGCTCCAGCCGCTCCACTAGCGGCTCCACCAACAGAGCCGATGATTCCTCCGGTTGATCGGCCAGTATTTTTAGTTACGACACGTTCTGACTCGCAGCGAGGGCCCTGTAGCTCGACGCTGACGCCGGGTTTCCAGTACCAACCGTAAGGCGCGCTTGCATCGTTGCATTGCAGGGGAAACATCAACGACAAATCAATCAAATCACGTTCAATCGTGCGCTTGCTGATGGTGTAACCCGCCGACTGCAGGCGCGTGATGATTTCGGAGGAGGTAATGCCGGGTGATTTCGACGGCAACTGACGAAGCAATTCCCACTGACGACTGACAGTGGAATGGGCTTTGGCGGAGGGTGAAGACAGGCATCCTTGAGTACTGCTTAAGCTCAGCATGGCGGTAAGGGCGCTATATGGCAATATGCTATTCGGCGCCCACAGTGAAGTCAGCGCTGCTAATGGACGAAGCCGATGGGGCGCTGCTGCCCGGCAGTCTTGAGGCGAGATTCGGCGATCAGCGCACTGGCCAGCTCGTTCGCGCTCGCGAAGGGTTTGAAGCGCGCCCGCCGGGCTACAGATGCGAAGTCACCGGGCGTCAATTGCTGTTCGTTTTTCAAGCGCAGACCTGCTGCCTTGGCGGGGTCTTTGAGCTTAAGTGCCAGAAGGTGGGCGCCGAACAACTGTTGCACCTGCGGCTGAGCGAGGTAGCCAAAGTGAATCTTCATATCGAAGCGGCGCAGCGAGGCTTCGTCCAGATCGCGGATCAGGTTCGTAGAGGCGATAAACAGGCCGCGATAGCTTTCCATTTGGGTGAGCATTTCGTTGACGGCTGTTACCTCCCAGCTTTGCTGGGCCTTGCGCCGATCCTGCAGAAAGCTGTCGACTTCATCGAGTAGCAAAACTGCGCCGTCCTGACTGGCCTTTTCAAAGGCTTTGGCCAGATTCTGTTCGGTCTGGCCCACGTAAGGTGAAACCAGGTCCGATACACGCTGCACCATCAGCGGCCTGTCCAGCTCCTGTGCCAGCCAGCAGCCGAAGGCGGTTTTGCCCGTGCCGGGCGGGCCATAAAAACACAAGCGAGCTTCACCATGTTTGCGCAGGCCTTCGACGAGTCCGTCGAGCGACACGTCGGCGTTGATCAGATCGGGCGAATAGAAACTCGGCAGCCGCTGGCCATGTGCAGCTTCCAGCTTTGCAAAACCTTGGGCTTTGAGCGTGCTATCGACCAGGCACTCGACAGTCGCATCGAGTGTTTTGCCAGCGCGAGGATTTAGGCTGCGGGCGATGCGCACTGCGCGGGTGAGCACTGCCGGTGTGGCATGCTCGTGATCGACGAGTTTCTCTACGAGTTCGTTGCCTAGCTTGTTGGCGCTGCAGTCCCTGACGATTTGCTCGCGCTGCGCCCGAGGTGGGTTGGGCAGTTCAATGACCAGATCGAAGCGACGGATATGTGCGGCGTCCAGTGATTCGACGCTATTGCTCAACCAGAAGCAGGGAAGGGTGTTTTCCTCAAGCATCCGATTGATCCAGCCTTTTTGCGCCTTGCTTCGAGCGCCGATACCCATGGGCATGGGGCTATCGAAGATATCTTCGATTTCGTCCAGAACCAATAGCGAGTTGTGCGAGTGCAGCACACTCATGGCCGAGCGCAATGCACACAGGCGCTGGCTGGCGCTGACCGGATCGCCATCGCTGTCGGAACAGGCGATTTCATACAGGTCTGTATTCAGCGTCTTGGCCAGCAGGCGGCTGAGTTGCGTCTTGCCCGTACCTGGCGGGCCGTAGAGCAGAATGTTTACCCCGATACGGCCTTCAGCCAGAGCCTTGTCCAGGTAGGCTTTGGCGATATCAACGTGCTGACGCAGGTGTTCGTAGTTGTCGAGCTGCAGAGTGCCCGGGGGGCTGAGTCTAAAGGCATACTTGAAGAGCTCGATGGGCTCTTCCTGATTGAAACGCATCAATCCCGGCAGATCAGAATTGCCCACGCTCAATCGGCTGCTCAGGGTGGTGACTGCGGAGGACATGGTATTGACCTCAAGCAACCCCGCCCGGACCAGTCGCCCGTCGTTGCTCAGGTAATGCGTCAATTGCAGTTGCGGAATTTCCAGCAGGGCGCTGAGAGCAGCGAGCATGCGGTTGAAACCGAGCATGCCCAATAGGTCGGCAGCGTTATTGAGCGTCGGATCGGTTTGCATCAGGACGCAAAAACCGAGAATCCGCAATTCTGCTGCATCCAGGCCGAGCAACTCCCCCAACGCGTCGAGATTATCCTCCAGCAAGTCGGGGTAATCGCAGTCGGTAAACGGCTCATCGAACAGCTTGCGCTCGCCCTTCAAGCGCAGCAGCGCCTGGCGCGGATTGAAATCATCTTCATCGATAAGGGCTTGCAGACCAAGCTCGACGGCCAGGTCGTCATCGTTGAAGCCATGTCGCTGGATAAGATTCCGATGCCCGCCAAGCTCCAGCATCATCATGAAAGACCACTTGAGCGTCAGGGTGCAGGTGTCCGCGTTATGCGGGCCGGAACTACGTACTTTGCTGCGGTTCAGCGAACGCGGGATGGGCACGGCGACTTCTCCTGATACTGGCGAGACACAATCATCAGCCTGGGGGGCGTCGTAATGTGTCGCGGTCAGGCGTGGCCGTCGCCGAAGGTCTTGGCAGGGTGCGTCGCGGTGATTTGGGGGGTTGAAAGGTAGTGGCATATTGATACAGAGTCGCGGTTGTTAATGAATTAGAAGCGGGACACACGGATGAGCGAACAGCTGAAAGCGGCAAAAGCGGCCGACAAGATTCTCAAAAAGTATGGCGTACTGATCGACCCCGATACGCTCAGCCCGGAAGCACTGCGGCGCGTGGCTCGCCTGAAAAACTTCCCTCGTATTCAGACCTGGCAAAACCTCAGCACCTGGAGCAGGGCAGTCTTTGGTGAAGGGGAGAAGGTCAACATTTTCCTCCCGCGTTATGTGCACCAAGGCACCCAACTGGGCACGGTTCAAGGCTTGAGCGTCGGCGTACGCGATGTCTCCGATTTACGCGAAGCAGACATCCGCTCCGAATACGAGGATGCCGACGAAGAATTTGAATTCGATTCAGAGGAGGACGACGAAATCGAGTTCGAAGACGAACTGGACGATGAGTTTGAAGCTGAAGAGCAGCAAATCGTCAGCACTGCCGGGGACAACCAGCGTGAGGCCTTGCGCGAAGACCGACTAGGTATTCGCGTGCTGGAAAATATTCATGATGAGCAGCCAGATCTGGAAAATGGCTTACTACTAGCAGTAGACCGGGTGCTTGAAAAACATAAGATCGATGCCACCTTCGACGTGTTCGAAATGGCGGCGGCTCTGATGAAAGAGCTCAATCCGCTGCTCTTGTCTGCACGGCGAGTGTTAGAGCGGCCTGAATTCAACACATAAGTGCAACGCTCACCCCTGCATAAACTTCGTACGGCGTCTTCCAGCCCAGGCGTTTTCGCGGGCGTAAATTGATCTTCGTTACCACGCGACTGACCGCCTCGACGGTC
>NZ_JCBCUY010000076.1:0-6637 GCF_059862705.1 Pseudomonas sp. MF08817 | reverse complement strand
TGGGGATGTAAGCCGGAACCCCAGAAATTTCCGTCACCCTAGTTGGGTGGGCTCAACACTCGTGTCACCAGCTACCTTCTGGAGAATCGAGCTCGGCCATCCCTCCCTGGACGGGCATCGCTCGACGATGTTCAACGGCTCCCTCACGGGGCCGTCGTTTTGTGGGGGCTATTCCATCCACAAGTCGTCGAGGTTCTTGAAGTTCCAGAGCGTCGGGTCTTCGGGGCCAGTGATACTGTCCTTGCAACTCGTGGCCGCCAGGTCGATGGTCTGCATCGGGATCGGCTCTCTCGAGCGTAGCGAGAAGAACACGCGAACCTTGGGAGTCAGCAGTGATTCCATTCCCGGCTCAACGACAACGGCCAGACGCTGAGAGGACAGGCGAACCAAGGAGCCGACGGGGTAGATGCCCACGGCCTTGACGAAGGCGTGGAAGATGCGTTTGTCGAAATGGCCCTCCCACTTGGCCATCTGCCGCATCGCCGCGGACGGGTCCCACGGCTTTTTGTAGGCTCGCTCCGACGTCACGGCATCATAGACGTCGCAGATTGCGCCCATGCGGGCCAGGAGTGAAATGGCGTCACCGGCCAAGCGATCCGGGTAGCCGGTTCCGTCGATCTTCTCGTGATGGTGCAGGGCAATGTCCACCACCCCGGGCTCGGCCCCGCCTGCGCGCAGCATCTTTGCGCCCTCCACAGGGTGGCGCTTCATGATGGCGAACTCGGCATCGGTGAGCTTGCCTGGTTTGTTAAGCACTTCCAGCGGCATCGCGGCCTTGCCTAGGTCGTGCATCAGTCCGCCGATGCCAGCCAGGCGCGTTTGCTCCTCGTCTAGATCGAGATGCCGGGCCAGCGATAGCATCAGGGCGCAGACGGCAACCGAGTGCAGGTAGGTGTAATCGTCGTGCGTTTTGATGCGTGCGACGCTGATGAGGGCATGAGGTTGGCGCAGCACCGAGGCAGCGATTTCTCCGACCAGCGGCAACGTCGTGCTTGGGTCGACGGCCTTGCCAAGCCGGGCTTCCTGGAACATGTCCATGACTTGGGACTTGGCCGCAAGACAGAGTTTCCGTGCATAACACATTTCGCTCTCCATTGAGGTTGCGCCGTCACTTTTCTTGCTTAGTGGACTAGACGGCAGAGATTGCTCCTCCGACAATTCTCTGGGCTCTGGGCTCTGGGCTCTGGGCTCTGGGCTCTGGGCTCTCTGGGCTCTCTGGGCTCTCTGGGCTCTCTGGGTCGACTTGGCTTTTGGCCAAGTCGACCCAGACCTCCCCGACGCCACATTCTCGAATGGCAGAGAGATCCTGAGGCTCGGTCAGCAGGAAGCTGCCGCGCCAGAATGGGTGTCGAACCCAAGAGCCGGCGAGCTTGTGGATGTACATGCCGAGACGAAGCTCGGATACGGGAATGCGTTTTACCAACTTATTTTCCTTTCTGAGTTGGGTGGTTAGGCGTGCGCCGAGGCTGGCACCCAGCGGTAGAGCGGAGGTAAGGTCACGCCAAGATTCTTGGATCAGCCGGAACCGCCGAAATTTCCGTCAGCCGATCAACATGGCTTTGTCTCGCGCTCGGTCGATGCGTTCCTGCATCGCCTGCATGACTTCTTCGTGGGTGTACGACTTGGCGTTGGGGTCGTCGGCCTCTCGGAGAGCTTCCTCGACCTCGCGGGTCATCCGCGCATATTCTTCCGGCCACAGCGCTTGCTCCATGCGCAGCGACGCCTGCCCAAGCAGGTGCAGCAGGCCGAACAGCCGCATGTCATTGGTGGCGACGACGTGCTCTCGAATCCGCTCCTGGATCACCTCGCAGGCCCGATGCGCCTCTGGCGTCGCCGTGCCCTCGTAGCCGGCTGGGAGTTCTGCTTCTTCAGCGATTCGCGCCCAAGCGATAGCCAGCGCCTCGATGGTGGACAGGTTCATTTGCTCATCCACTTGCGCAGCAGACGCTTTTTCAGGGAGGCGCGCTCTTGCGGATTGCGTCCCTTGTGGTTGGCAATGCGATCCGCCGTGGCGGCCTGGCGCTTGATGGGCCAGTAGGAGCGGCCATCCTTACCCATCGACCAGACGTTGCTGACCTGGTTTTCCAGTAGAGGCAGATGGGCGCATAGAGCTTCCGGCGACGCGCTGGCCAGCGCGGTGCGCTCGTGGGTTCGCCAGCGCTGATGCCAGAGTTTCTTGTCCTCGCGCTCGCTACGGCAGGTCGTGTGCCCAACGATGGGCGTTTTGCGGCGGCTGCGGCTCATGATGTGGTTGTCTCCAAGAACATTCAGGACAGGCTTTCTGGGTAGAGCGCCGTCAACCGGGACAGGGTTTCTTGCACTTGTTCCAGCGAGGTCATCAGATGATCAACCTGATCCTGAAGATCCACGGCGAGATCAAATAGCTCAGCCACTCGGCTGCGTGATCCCTCGTTGAACGCGGCCATTGCCAGTTGATGCAGCTTCAACAGGTCGGTGCGCAGTTGCGGAGGTGCGCCGTCTGCGCTGTCATTCAAATCGCCGCGCAGCACGTCCACGGCATCGACTGCACGCAGCAGTGCCGTGGTATCGAAATTCTCGGGAGTCAGTTCGTCCCATTCGTCGTCGGTGATGCGGGCTGCCATCAGGAGAGCTCCGATTAAGCGGTTGCGAGCGTTAGATGCCCGATCGGCTCGGCTGCTGGCCGTACCTTGATTTCGATGTCGTAGCCGAGGCGATTCAGACAATCCATCAGCTTGCGTTCGGATAGATTGGTGAAGTCGCCGCGCATCATGCCCGACACCTTCGGTTGCGGGATGCCCATGCGTTTGGCCGCCGCTTGTTGAGTCAGCCCAAGGGCGCGCATGGCCCTCCTGATCTCGACCACCAGGCCGGTCTTGATCTTGAGCTTTTCAGCGTCAGGCAGTCCAAGGTCGGCAAAGACGTTGCCCGAGCTGCGCTGAACCTCGACGCCTTCAATGATTCGTTTTTGCATTTCGTAGCTCCTGTGCCAATACCTCGGCCACCTTCAGCCGAGCGCGGATGATGTCCATGTCGGCCTTTGGCGTGGCGATTCCGCTCTTGCTCTTCTTCTGGAAGCAGTGCAGGACGAACACCGCTTCCGCAAACTTGACCGTGTATACCGCTCGATAGGTGCCGCCGGCATCGTCTTCGACGACCTCCAGCACGCCGGCACCACCGAACCCCTTGAGCACCTTTGCTGCGTCATCCTGATCGCCTATCTGCGCCAACGAGAGCGCGTAACCGAAACGGCGACGCACGTCGGACGGCAACGCCATCAAATCCTTGTGGCTGCTCGCGATCCATTCGAGCGGTTTTTCTTTGTTTGTCATGACGGAATTTTATACCTGTTCAGGTAATGATGTAAACGCGGCAACCTCAAGGAGGTGTCGTAAAACATTTGTTTTGCGACAGGCTGTCAGCCGCCGCTGTGCTACCTGTGCAACACCCCCTCAAAAATGTACGGAAAACTCTATCGCTATTCACTATTATGCGGAAACCTGTTTTTGATGGTTATCCGCCTATGTTGGTTGGCTACATGCGCGTGTCGTCGGACTCCGACCGCCAGAGCACGGACTTGCAGCGCGACGCGCTGCTCGCCGCCGGCGTCGATCCGCGTCACCTGTTTGAGGATCGTGCCTCTGGCGCGAAGGATGACCGTGCCGGCTTGGCGCGGGCGCTTGAGTTCGTTCGAGCCGGCGATGTGCTGGTGGTGTGGAAACTCGACCGGCTCGGTCGCTCGCTGTCGCACCTGCTCGCCATTGTGACTTCGCTCAAGGACAAGCGGGTGGCGTTCCGCTCGCTGACAGAGAACCTGGACACTACGACGCCCTCGGGCGAATTCCTGTTCCAGGTGTTCGGTGCGCTCGCGCAGTACGAGCGCGCCTTGATTCAGGAGCGCGTCGTCGCGGGCTTGGCCGCCGCACGCAAACGCGGCCGGATCGGCGGCCGGCCGCAGGCGATCACTGGTGAGAAGCTGGACGCCATCGTCGCCGCGCTCGATGGCGGCATGTCTAAGGCGGCGGTGTGCCGCAACTTCAATGTCAAGCGCACTACGTTGATCGAAACATTGACGCGAGCAGGTTGGCGTGGTGCGGGAAGGACGGTCGATGAGCAACAAGAATAAGCTACTCACCGTCTTTTCTGACGCAGAGCAGGAAGCCTTGTACGGCCTACCGGACTTCGACGATGCTCAGCGGCTGGAATACCTGGCGTTGGCCGAATCTGAACTGGCGTTCGCCAGCAGCCGGCCTAGCCTGCAGGCCCAAGTCTATTGCGTCTTGCAGATCGGCTACTTCAAGGCCAAGCATGCTTTCTTCCGCTTCGATTGGCATGAGGTCGAGGACGATTGCGCCTTCGTGCTGAGTCGCTATTTCCACGGCGAAGCGTTCGAACGCAAGGCGATCACCAAGCATGAGCACTACAGCCAGAGGGGTCAGATCGCCGAACTGTTCGGCTACCGGTCGTGGGCGGCTAGCTTCCTGCCGCAACTGGCACAGCAGGCTGAACAGATCGTGCGGCGCGACGTAATGCCAGGATTCGTGGCCGCCGAACTGATCGTTTGGCTCAGCGAGCACAAAATCATCCGGCCCGGCCACACCACCTTACAAGAGCTGGTCAGTGAAGCCCTGTCCACCGAACGCAGGCGCTTGGGCGGCTTGCTGGCAGAAGTGTTGGACGAATCGGCCAAAGCTGCGCTGGGCCAGCTCCTGGTGCGTGACGACACCCTGTCTCAACTGGCAGCGCTCAAGCAGGACGCTAAAGATTTCGGCTGGCGTCAGATGGCAGGGGAGCGCGAGAAGCGCGCCACGCTGAAGTCCTTGCACGGGATCGCCAAGGCGCTGCTGCCCAAGCTCGGCATCTCGCAGCAGAACCTGCTGTACTACGCGAGCCTGGCGAACTTCTATACCGTCCATGACCTGCGCCACCTGAAGGCGGAGCAGACCCGGCTCTACCTGCTGTGCTATGCCTGGGTACGTTACCGGCAGCTCACCGACAACCTGGTCGACGCGATGGCCTTCCACATGAAAAAACTTGAGGACGAGAGCCGCACGGGTGCGAAACAGTCCTTTGTCGCCGAACAGCTGCGACGCCATCAGGAAACGCCGCAGGTTGGCCGCCTGCTGTCGCTGTACGTGGACGACAGCGTGGCCGATCCGACGCCGTTCGGCGAGGTGCGCCAACGCGCCTACAAAATCATGTCCAGGGAATTGCTGCAAAACACGGCGCAGCGCATGAGCGTCAAGCCACTGAACAAACTGGCGCTGCACTGGCAGGCGGTGGACGGCCTGGCCGAACGCATTCGACGCCATCTACGGCCGCTGTACGTCGCGCTCGACTTCGCCGGCACGGCCCCCGATAACCCATGGCTCGCGGCGCTGACTTGGGCCAAGAGCGTGTTCGCCAAGCAGCAGCGCCTATCACAACGGCCACTCGACGAATGTCCGGCGGCAACGCTGCCGAAACGCTTGCGTCCGTACCTGCTGATGTTCGATGCCGAAGGCACGCCGACAGGCCTGCATGCCGATCGTTACGAATTCTGGCTTTACCGTCAGGTCAGGAAACGCTTCCAGGCGGGCGAGCTCTACATTGACGATAGCTTGCAGCACCGGCATTTGTCCGACGAGTTGGTTTCGATGGACGAGAAAGCCGCCGTGCTCGCGCAGATGGACATCCCCTTCCTGCGGCAGCCGGTCAGTGCCCAGCTCGATGCACTGGCGACCGAGTTGCGTGCGCAATGGGTGGCGTTCAATCGCGAGCTGAAACAGGGCAAGCTGACGCACCTGGAATACGACAAGGACACGCAGAGACTGACCTGGCGCAAGCCCAAGGGGGAGAACCAGAAGGCGCGCGAGCAAGCTCTCTACGAGCAACTGCCATACTGCGATGTCGCCGACGTGTTTCGCTTCGTCAACGGCCAGTGCCAGTTCCTGTCGGCGCTGACACCATTGCAGCCACGCTATGCGAAGAAGGTAGCCGACGCCGACAGTCTGATGGCGGTGATCATTGCCCAAGCCATGAACCACGGCAACCAGGTTATGGCACGTACCAGCGACATCCCGTACCACGTCCTGGAGAGTACCTACCAGCAGTACCTGCGCCAGGCGACGCTACATGTGGCCAACGATTGCATCAGCAACGCCATCGCCGCACTGCCGATCTTCCCGCATTACTCGTTCGACCTCGATTCGTTGTACGGTGCCGTTGATGGGCAGAAATTCGGCGTCGAGCGACCAACTGTGAAGGCGCGCTACTCGCGCAAATATTTCGGCCGCGGCAAGGGCGTCGTCGCCTACACGCTGCTGTGCAATCACGTGCCGTTGAACGGCTACCTGATAGGCGCACACGAGTACGAGGCTCACCACGTGTTCGACATCTGGTACCGCAACACGTCGGACATCGTGCCGAGCGCGATCACCGGCGACATGCACAGCATCAACAAGGCCAACTTCGCCATCCTGCACTGGTTCGGACTTCGTTTCGAGCCGCGCTTCACCGACCTCGACGACCAGTTGCAGGAGCTGTATTGCGCCGATGATCTGGCATTGTACGAGAAATGCCTGATCCGGCCGGCTGGCCAGATCGACCGGCAACTCATCGTCGGTGAGAAGGCGAACATCGACCGAATCGTCGCCACACTGGGCCTGAAGGAAATGAC
>NZ_JCBCUY010000075.1:0-7329 GCF_059862705.1 Pseudomonas sp. MF08817 | reverse complement strand
GGCTGAAGCCTTGGGCATTGCCGATTTGAATGGTGGCGCGTTCTTCAACGCTGAGTTCGGAATAGGACATAGGGGCAGCACCGTACCGGAAAGGTCAGGTGTTGCACTCAGTTTTTGCCGCCGCCCTTATTAAACTGCAAGAAGCATGTTTTTACAGTTTGCAGTAAATATTCACAAAGTCTTTTTTGGATTTTTCCTACTTGGTTTGGTTTGTTCGGCCTACCTGCTCAGGTGAATCGGGCGACATATATATAAAAAAAGGCCGCGGATACTCCTCTGGCGTCGGACGGAGCCGACTTTTGATGTAAGTAGTTGGAAACTCCAGACTTTCGGCGCTTCTAAAAAACCCTTCTTGATAACAGCGGTTGTTGCTTTTTCAGCGACGGCTCGAGGCCCTCTGAATGACATGACAGTCTGGGGGTTAATTATTAAGTGGGGTTGTAAGTCGCACTGACTATATCGCTGGGTTAATACGTCCTGCGCACAGTCGTGACAGGAATAGTTCAAGATATTTATTAGGTGAAAATCTGTATGAAAAGTAAGTTCAAAACTGCACTGCTGTCCGTTGGGCTGCTGATGGGTTCGGTTACCGCTGCGCAAGCGGCGGACGGCACCGTTACGTTTTTGGGGTCGGTGCATTCGGGGGCTTGTTCCATCAAGCCGGAATCTGTCGATCAGAGCGTTCACTTGGGGTCGATTGCAAAGCATCAACTGATGGCGGGAGGGAAGTCCACCCCCAGAAGTGTGTTCATAGAACTTGAAGGTTGCGATTTGACCGGCCTCACCGACAAGACGGTGACG
Source organism: Pseudomonas sp. MF08817 (assembly GCF_059862705.1). Taxonomy (NCBI): domain Bacteria; kingdom Pseudomonadati; phylum Pseudomonadota; class Gammaproteobacteria; order Pseudomonadales; family Pseudomonadaceae; genus Pseudomonas; species Pseudomonas sp. MF08817. Next base: position 6,528 of record NZ_JCBCUY010000075.1, on the reverse strand, counting down.
ACGACCTTCACGGGTGCGCCCTCCGCAGCAGTGCCGGGTGCGCTGGGTACGGTCGGCGGCGCGGGCGGCGTGGGCATCATGATGACCCACGGCGATAAGCTCGTTGAACTGGGTGTTCCAACGACCCCGCAACTTATTACTGCCGGTAACAACACGCTGGAATTCGGTGCGTACGTACAAGGTGCCGCCACGGCGCCGATCATTCCGGGTGATTTCAGTGCGGTAGCCAACTTTACCTTGGCTTATCAGTAAGGCTTCGCCCCTGCCACTTTCGGGTGGCAGGGGACACTGGTGGGAGATCCCGGTGAATACATTCATGCATCTCGCTGCTGCCTCTTCTTTAACGGTGTTCATTGCCCCTTGGGTTTTCGCTCAGGCGACTACTCAGGGCGATGGGACAGTGCTGTTGGGCGGGCAAGTGGTTGACTCCGCCTGCGGGCTGGAAGTGACAACGGTCGATCAAACGATTGAGATGGCTCCCGAGCCCATTGGCCGGCTGTTGCGGTACGGGCAGGGCAATACGCAGCCCTTTGAGTTGCGTCTGGTTAATTGTTCATTGACACGCCCTGATCCATCTCGCCCAGGCCAAAACCTGCCTGACTGGCAGCACCTGCGCGTGACCTTTGACGGTCCCCGAGACAGAGGCGGGCGTTCCTTTGCGGTCTCTGGTGACTCGCAAGGGGTCGCTCTTCATATTGAAGATGTGAATGGCCAAGAGAGTGTTCCGGGTGTGCCAATGGCGCTGCAACCATTGGCTGAAGGTGACATGACACTTCACTACACGCTTCGCTTGGTCGGCAATGGGTTGTCGATGTTGGCCGGGGCTCATACAGCGGCAGTGAAGTTCAAGTTGGAATACTTTTGAACAGTAATGGGTTGTTTGCATGTTGAATACGTCGACGCTCAAAAATACGCTCCGCCCAAGTATATTTGGCGGGCTGATGTCGCTGGCCGGAACCGCATTAGGTGCCGCGGATATCGAGTTCAATACCGACGTTCTGGATCTGAGTGATCGCACGAATATTGATTTGTCTCAGTTTGCCCGTAGTGGGTTTGTTATGCCTGGCACTTATTCGATGATGGTGCAGGTTAATGCCCAGGCTATTGCCGAGCAATCAGTCGCGTTTTATCCCCCTGACAATGACCCCAAGGGCAGTCAGGCTTGTTTAACTGAAGATCTGGTGGAACTACTGGGCCTCAAAGCCTCAGAAGTTGCTGCACTCGTCGGCTGGAAAGGTGGGCAGTGCCTGGATATCAAAGGCTTGGCCGGCGTTGAAGTCAGTGCAGATTTGGCCACCTCGACACTGAACATCAACATCCCCCAGGCCTATCTGGAATACAGCGCCATCAACTGGGACCCGCCTTCTCGCTGGGATGAAGGGGTGCCCGGGCTGCTGCTTGACTACAACATGACGGCGCAGTCCAACTATCAAAAGAAAGACGGCACCCGCAATAGCCTCAGTGGTAACGGAACACTGGGAGCCAATGCCGGGGCATGGCGTTTGAGGGCCGATTGGCAGGGGCGAGTAGACAACCGAAGTGAGGCGTTGCCGGTCGGTCAGAAACTGGAATGGAGCCGTTATTACGCGTATCGCGCCGTTCCGTCATTGAAGGCGCGGCTGGTGGTGGGCGAGGACTACTTGTATTCGGACCTGTTTGACAGCTTTCGTTTTACCGGGGCTGCACTCAAGTCGGATGAAAGCCAACTGCCGCCCAATTTGCGTGGTTACGCACCGCAAGTGGTAGGCGTCGCCAAGACTAATGCCAAAGTCATCATCAGCCAGCAAGGGCGTGTGCTGTATGAAACGCTTGTTGCGGCAGGGCCTTTTCGCATCCAGGACCTTAGCGATGCGGTGTCCGGCACGCTGGATGTGCGGGTGGAAGAGCAAGACGGAACCGTGCAGAGATTCCAGATGGATACGGCAGGCGTTCCCTACCTGACCCGACCAGGGCAGATTCGGTACAAGCTCGCCACCGGCAGACCGTCCAATCTCCAGCACGGTGGTGACGGCGACTTTTTCGGTACCGGCGAATTCTCCTGGGGGATCAGCAATGGCTGGTCGCTTTTGGGCGGTGGTATAGCTGATAGCAACTACCGTGCGCTGACTCTCGGTGTGGGCCGTGACCTGATGGCATTCGGGGCTGTATCGCTGGATGTGACGCAGTCCCATGCCGATGTTTGGAATGAGTCGTTGTCGGGCAAGTCCTACCGTCTTCAATACTCCAAGAACTTTGAACGATACGACAGCCAAGTAACGTTCGCCGGTTATCGGTTTTCCGATAAGAACTTCCTGAGCATGGGGGAATATCTGGACGCCCGCCATTACGGGTTGAATGGTGAACTTGCCGGGCGGCACGACGAAATGAATGACCGTGGTAGTAGCTGGAGGCCGATTGGCGATAGCAAGGCCCTTTATACGGTAACGATGAGCAAGCAATTCCGTGACCTGGGAGCCACTGTCTACGCCAGTTATAACAAACGAACTTATTGGGGACAGCCGGATAGTTCGCGCTGGAATCTATCGTTATCCCGCTACTTCAATGTGGGGTCCGTCAAAAACATGAGCTTGTCCCTGAACATGTATCGCAGCCAGGATTACAACTATAAGGACAACGGTATGGCGCTGACCGTCAGCCTGCCATTGGGGCGCACCGGCACACTGTCGCTGGATGCAAATAGAGCGGCAGGCCAAAACACGTTTTCAACACGCTACAGCGACCGCATCGATGAACGTAACAGCTATCAACTGAGCGCCAGCAACAACGCTGCCAGCGGCTATCTGAATCATGTCGGTGATTGGGCCGATATTGATCTGAGCGCCAGCACCCAACAAGGCGATAGCCGCACCCTCGGTGCCTCAATTCGCGGTGGTGGCACGCTGACGGCTCATGGTGGCGCCCTGCATCGTACCAACAGCCAGGGTGGCACCCGCCTGATGATCGATACCGGCGGTGTACCCGATGTACCTATGCGGGGTTACGGCGCACCGACGCGCACCAACGCCTTTGGCAAAGCGGTCATTTCCGACATCGGTAGCTATCAGCGTACGGCGGCCAGTGTCGATTTGGAGAGCCTGCCTAGCAATGTCGAAGCCACACAATCGGTGACGCAACTGACGCTCACTGAAGGGGCAATCGGTTATCGCGCAATTGACGTGATTTCGGGTGAGAAGGCCATGGCGGTGCTGCGCCTGCCTGATGGTAGTTCGCCACCCTTTGGCGCGACGGTGAAAAACATGAAGCAGCAGGACACCGGGATCGTGAATGACGACGGCAACGTCTACCTGAGCGGCATTCATGCCGGCCAGCAGATGGTCGTCAGTTGGGGCGGCGTCAAGCGTTGCACATTAACGCTTCCTGTCGTTTTGCCGGCCGATAGCTTGACCGATGTTCTGCAACTGCGATGCCAAATGGTAATCGCCGATCAATCCTTACCCAAGCCAGACGCGCTGAGCGGCAAGCGCAACGATACGGAGAACACAGCCTCATGATGTTTCATTCGCACCCCGCACCCTGGGTCTTTGCACTGTTGGTTTCAGGCTTGAGCCATAGCGCTTGGGCTGCTGTCGGTCTGGACCGTACCCGTGTGATTTTCGATGGAAGCAAAGACGCCACCAGCGTGAGCATCACTAACAACAATACCCAGCTTCCGTATTTGGCCCAGGGTTGGATCGAGGATGAAGCCGGCGAAAAAATCACCTCGCCCCTGATCGTACTGCCGCCCGTTCAGCGATTGGAGCCAGGCAAACAGAGCCAGGTGAAAGTGCAGGCATTACCCGCTGCCAAGTCGCTGCCACAAGACCGGGAGACTATCTATTACTTCAATTTGAGGGAGATTCCGCCGCGCAGCGACAAGGCCAACACCCTGCAAATCGCGCTGCAAACCCGGATCAAGTTGTTTTACCGTCCGCAGGCGATCGCACCCAGCCAGCAAGACCTTGCCAATCCCTGGCAGGAAAAGCTGACCCTTACCCGCGAAGGCCAACATTACCGGGTGCACAACCCAACGCCTTACTACGTGACCCTAGTGGATGCGCGCAGCAGTAAGGAGGGTAAAACCCTGGCGCAGTTCGAGCTGCTGATGGTCCCGCCCAAAGGCTCACAGACCTTGGGCCCAACGGCCAAAGCACTTGGTACGACGCCGTATTTGTCCTATGTGAATGATTACGGCGGCCGTCCGCTACTGGCGTTCACGTGCAGTGGCGGGACGTGCAAGGTGAATTCGCAAGCATCAGCGCCTGGTCAGTAGTACCTGCTGCAGGAGAACGTCATGAAGTTGCATACAGTGAAGGTTTTGGGCTGCCTATGGGTGGCCTTGGTGGGGCAGGTATACGCCGCGGATGAAGAGGATGTCGAAGGCGCAGTCGGGATGCTCAATGTGAAGGGCTCCATGTATGAAACCCCTTGCAGTGTGGAGATGGCCTCCCAGTATCAAACGGTCGACCTGGGCGCCATATCTGCCGGTCGGTTGCAACGGGCGGGCGATCAGGCCGACTCCGTGGCTTTTCAACTGCGCTTCGATGATTGTCAGCGAACCGCGGGCCGTATCGTTAACGAGCGTACGGGAAACCTGGTCTGGAGCGCCCATCAACCGGTGCTCTCGGTGACGTTTGTCGCGCCTGCCGATGCCGATGACCCGCGATTGGTCAAGGTGCAGGGTGTAACTGGAATGGGACTGCGTTTGACCGACGCTCTGGGGCGCGATGTGCCGTTGGGCGCCAGAGGGGAGCCTCTGTTCATACCCACCGGCGACAGCATGCAAACCTGGAATGTCCAGCCCACGCGAACCTCTGCGCCACTGACCAGCGGGGCATTTCGGGCTGTGGTGGATTTCAGGCTCAATTATGAGTGAGGGCAGAACAATGACCAGGTTAACCGGCTCGCGGGCCATGTTTATCGGCGCGGGCCTACTGTGGGTTGTCAGTTCGGGTGCGCAAGCCGATGCCAACCTGAACATCCGCGCAGTCATCATTGCACCTCCGCCCTGTGTCATTAACAGTGGCGGCACGCTGAACATACCGTTTGGCAACGACCTGCTGACGTCACGGATCGACGGCGTCAATTACCGTCGAAACGTGCCTTATACGGTCACGTGCGACTCCCCCTTCAGCAACGCGATGACGCTGGAACTCAAAGGCACGGGAGCTTCGTTTGATAGCAAGGTGCTCCTGACCCGCAATACGGATCTTGGCGTAAAGCTGTTCGTCAACGGTGCCGATTGGCCGCTCAATACGGCGGTGAAATTTACCCATCCCAACTTTCCGGTGGTGCAAGCAGTGCCGGTTAAACGTGCAGGCAGCCAGTTGAGGGGCGGAACTTTCGATGCGGCTGCCACCCTCGTGGTCGAGTACCAATGAAGAGCACTGATAAAGAGGAACGATCCATGACAAGTTGGCCGCAGCGAGCATTACTCGCCTTGTGTTCAATCGGCCTTTGCAGTGGTGCGTCGGCCAACCTGACATTCAGCGGAACACTGAACGCGCCTCCGCCGTGCACGATTGACTCGGGCAGCACGATTGAAGTCGATTTTGGCGATGTCGGGATCAAGCGTGTCGACGGGGTGCAATACCGCAGGGGCGTGGGTTACACCATCCAATGTGGCACCGACACACTGCCGTGGTTACTCAAGTTGAGTGTCAACGGCACGGCAACCACGTTTGACCCATCGGCGGTGCAGAGCAGCGTGCCTGAATTGGGCATTCGACTGTTTCAGAACAACGTGCCGTTCTCACTCAACACGCCACTGAATATCACCCTGTCGTCACCGCCCACATTGGAAGTTGTACCCGTCAAACGGCCCGGTTCGGTTCTGACGCCAGCACCGTTCACGGCGGTGGCCACGTTGTTGGCCGAATACCAATAGGAGCCGAGATTTATGGGACGTGAAAACATTCATTGGGGCCGTGGCCTGTTGGCGTTGCTGCTCACCGCAGGCTTGGCCCCCATGGTGCATGCAGTGGACAACCTGCGGCTCAAAGGAAATCTGGTTGCCCAGGCCTGCACGATCCGCCCGGGCGATGAAGCCATCACCCTGCAGCTTTGGGACCTCACCAGCAAGCACCTTTACATCAACACGCGTTCGGAGGGTAAAGGGTTCAAGCTGCACCTGGAGGATTGCGATACCACCATTGGCGATACGGTCACTGTCATGTTCGGTGGGGTCGAAAACCGCGAGTTGCCTGGCTTGTTCGCGCTCGATGGTGGCAGTGGCGCCTCAGGTATCGGGCTGGGGCTGGAAACGCTGAGTAACAAGCCACTGCCCATCAACAGCGTCAGCGACAAACAGGTTTTGACCAACGGTAACAACGTGATCGAGCTCAAAGCCTATGTGCAGGGTGAGCCGCAGGCGATTAGGGACGAGACCATCGGGCCTGGCGCTTACAGGGTGACTTCCACGTTTACGCTGGGCGGTTGCAGGAGCTGAGTGCAACACGGTTATTGAATTGAAGCCGGAGCATCATGCCGCATAGCCATGGCTGCTTGCATCACCTCGCCTATGACCTCGATAGGACATTTGAAGTCGAAACG
>NZ_JCBCUY010000074.1:0-7527 GCF_059862705.1 Pseudomonas sp. MF08817 | reverse complement strand
GAAACAGCACGATCAGAGGAAAGAGCCGTGAATTAAAGACAAGAAAGGTCTGTTTTTCGGCCGACTTGGATTTTTTGAACCTCAAGCAGCGAGGGCCTCAAAAATCGGTGGGTACTTCAGACCTTCCCTAGATCAAGGCCAAGTAGCTACTCATATTTACCCGGAGGGGCGCTTCGCGTCACTCTCCAGAGGCTGGAGCTATATACGGTAGTGGAGTTCATGCGGATCTGTGCGCGGGCCAGGTATCTACCATTTCAACAGCGATCAATCTTTTTTGATTGCTGTTGAAATCAATGGTTTTGAGCGCAGTTCGTGGTGGTTGCTATAGCCTAGTATTCAGATTTTTAACTAGTTTCAGGATTGTTTCCTCTGGTTCGTTCAGTTCGGAATTTATTTCGAAGTCTGCAGCGATAGGCGGTTCATAGGGGCTGCCAACCCCCGACAAGTTTGGTAGCTGTCCACAGCGAGCTTTCTTATATAGCCCCTTCACGTCCCGCTGTTCGCAGACTTCCAGCGTTGTGCTGACGTACACCTCGATGAAGTTGTCTTCCCCAATCAGTTCTCGCGCCATTTCACGCTCACGTCTGAACGGTGAAATAAACGCAGTCATCACAATCATTCCTGCATCCATCATCAACTTGGCCACTTCGGCGATGCGCCGAATATTCTCGACGCGGTCAGCGTCGGTAAAGCCCAGGTCTTTGTTGAGGCCTTGGCGCACGTTGTCGCCGTCGAGGAGGTAGGTTCGATGGCCGAGTGCATGTAGCTGTACTTCCAGTGCGTTGGCAATTGTCGATTTGCCTGAGCCAGACAGCCCTGTGAACCAAATAACCTTGCCTTTGTGGCCATTAAGTTTTTCGCGGTCTGTGCGTGTGATGGAGAGTGCTTGTTTATGCACATTTTGTGCGCGACGTAGGCTGTGGTTGATCATTCCGGCAGCCACAGTGGCGTTGCTTATGCGGTCGACGAGAATGAAGCTGCCTAGCGTGTGGGAGTTTGCGTAGCTGTCAAACACTAGGGGTTTGCTGGTGGCGAGGGTGCAGACGCTGATGTCGTTTAGGGCCAGTTGAGTGCTGGCTTCATGAGCGAGGTTATTGATGTCGACGCGGTGTTTGATGTTGGTAATGGAGGCGGTTGCCCATTGCGTGGCCAGCTTGATGTCGTAACTGCGGCCTATCAGCCCGGCTTCTTCATGCATCCACACCAGCGTTGCTTCGAACTGGTCGGTGGTTTCCAGTGGGCGCTGGCTCAGGCTGATGATGTCGCCGCGTGAGGCATCAATTTCTTTGTCGAGCTTCAGGGTGATGGCGTCGCCACTGACAGCTTGCTGTAGTGGGCCATCCATACTGACGATTTCTGTAACCGTGGCGGTGTGGCCCGACAGCGTAACGCGAATTTCGTCGCCCACTTTTACCTGGCCTTCGCCCACGTAGCCGCTGAAGCCGCGGAACGCGTCGTTGGGGCGGTTGACCCACTGCACGGGAAACACCAAGCGATCAGTTGTAGCGGAGCTAACTTCGCAGGTTTCGAGGCAGCCCATTAACGTCGGGCCGCAATACCACGGGGTGTTGGCGGAGCGCTCGGTGATGTTGTCGCCCTTGAGGGCGCTCAGGGGTATGGCTGTGGTGTGGGTGAAGCCGAGAGTCTGGGCAAATGTTTCAAACTCTTGGCAAATATCCTTGAACTGGCCTTGGTCAAAATTAACCGTATCCATCTTGTTTACCGCCAAAATTATCTGGCGAATACCCATCAGTGAGACCAAATAGGCGTGGCGTCGGGTCTGGGTCAGTATTCCTTGGCGGGCATTGACCAGAATGATGGCCAGGTCGGCAGTCGAGGCGCCGGTGACCATGTTGCGTGTGTACTGTTCGTGGCCGGGCGTGTCGGCAACAATGAATTTACGCTTGTTGGTCGAAAAAAAACGGTAGGCCACGTCAATGGTGATTCCCTGTTCGCGCTCGGCCGAGAGACCGTCCACCAGCAAGGCGAAGTCAATTTCGCCACTTTGGGTGCCGTGTTTTTTTGATTCGCTTTTCAGGCTGGCCAGCTGGTCATCGGTCAGCTGTTGGGCGTCCCATAGCAAGCGGCCGATCAGGGTGCTTTTACCGTCATCGACGCTACCGCAGGTGATGAAGCGCAGTAGGTCCTGGTCTTGTTGCTGGGCCAGATAGGCCTCGATGCTGGTTGGCTGGATTGCGCGCTCTTTGCTGGTAGGTTTGCGAGCCATCAGAAATACCCCTCCTGTTTTTTCTTTTCCATGCTGGACGAGCTGTCCGAATCTATGGCGCGGCCTTGTCGCTCCGATGTGCGTGATGCCAGTAGCTCGAGCAAAATATCGGCCACAGATGCGGCTTTTGATTCCAGGGCGCCTGTCAGGGGGTAGCAGCCGAGGGTGCGAAAACGGATGGTGCGGGCCTCGATCTTCTCGTCCGGCAGCAGGCGCATACGCTCATCGTCGACCATCAGTAGCATGCCGTTGCGCTCGACCACCGGGCGTTCTTTGGCAAAATACAGCGGCACCAAGGGTATGTTTTCCTGGTAGATGTATTGCCAAATATCCAGCTCGGTCCAGTTCGACAAAGGAAAGACGCGGATGCTTTCGCCTTGGTTTTTGCGGGTGTTGTAGATGTTCCAGATCTCCGGCCGCTGCTTTTTTGGGTCCCACAGATGGCTCTGGGTGCGGAATGAAAAGATCCGCTCCTTGGCGCGGGATTTTTCTTCATCGCGGCGAGCGCCACCGAATAGCATGTCAAATTTGTTTTTATCGAGGGCCTGCTTGAGACCTTCGGTCTTGGTGATGTCGGTGTGCAGCGCGGAGCCATGATCAAAGGGGTTAATGTCTTTGCTGATTGCTTCGGGGTTGATGTGCACCAGCAGGTCCATGCCGCTTTCCTGTGCGATGCGGTCGCGGAACAGGTACATCTCCTGGAACTTCCAGCGGGTATCTATATGCAGCAGCGGGAAGGGCGGCGGCGAGGGGTAAAATGCCTTGCGCGCCAAGTGCAGCATCACGGCGCTGTCCTTGCCCATGGAATAGAGCATGGCGGGGTTTTCTGACTCGGCCACCGCCTCGAGCAGAATTTGCAAGCTTTCGGCTTCAAGGCGTTTGAGGTGTGGGGTGAGTTTTTGCTGTGCGCCTGAGTCTACGCCGCGATTGTCACTGTTGAGGACCGCCGCGTAGCTCAGTAGGCCAAGTTCGACGTTTGCTGGCGGTTGGGTCTGCCTACAAATGCCGACGAGCTGCCCGCTTGGAAAGGTGGTGATGTCTTTGCCAATATGCTGCTGTAGACGTTGTAGGGCGCTCGCCAGTTGTTGTGCATCAACAATACCAATACCCAGCGGCAACCAGTAACGAGTGCCTCGGGCATCGTTAGCGTGCAAGACGCTTTGCCCATTCGCGCTGCGCAGCAGTTGAGTAAACAGGACAAGCTTACGTTTGCTGCGTGCTTTTTCAATGTCCGATGCGAGTACTGCTGGCGTTGGGTGGCGGCCCAGTTCATCAATAAGAGTTTGTGCGGTTAACTCGTGCGGGAGAATCTCAAGCTCGTGCAGTCGCCTTTCTGCTGTGCGTTTGGTGTCAGCTTGATTTAGCGTGTTCAGGTGCAGGAAGGCTAGTTGCGTATCCCACACAATGGGGGCGTCTAGTCCAAGAAGATCAATATTCGACACGTAGAGCCTCGACTGTCGCAATTCTGCAGTATTATTTCGTTCTCGTGAATATATGCTGGAATTTGGTTTTATGTCGACTTCTTATTCTTTCGTGCGCAATATGCGACACTCTAAATTGAAGGTTTCCTCCGTGAAAGTTCTACTCCCGCGTGGTTGACGGCGTATATGCGCTGGCTGGCGCCTTAACTGGTTTTGCCGTTGGCCTTACCGGCGTAGGAGGCGGCGCACTGATGATGCCTATCTTGTTGCTGCTGGGCGTAGCTCCGACTACTGCAATTGCCACTGATCTATGGTTCGCCGTGCTAACTAAGTCGGTAGCAGCGGTTATTCACAATGGCTCGACCCAAGTCGATTGGGGAGTGGTTAAGCGCTTGTGGCTGGGTAGTCTGCCAATGGCGTTATTGGTTGTCGTGTTGGTTAGCTTTGGGGTGCGGGTGCAGAAAGTCGACTGGCTCACCGAGGCTGTTGGTGTCGTCGTTTTGGTTACTGCGCTGGGTATGCTGCTAGCACCGGTGCTGAAATTACTTGCGCGAGAGCGCCGCCTTGACAGTCCGGGCCGTTTCAAGAGGCTGCAGCCCGGGTTGACGGTGCTTGCAGGCTTGGTTCTAGGCCTTTGTGTTGCGCTCACGTCAGTCGGTGCGGGGGCGCTGGGAAGTGTGATTCTTCTGTACTTATACCCGTTACGGATGACGCCCCATCGACTGGTCGCTACAGACATCATGCATGCCATACCGCTGGCCCTGGTTGCAGGGTTGGGTTATCTGTTTGCCGGCATGGTCAATGGACACATGTTGATCAGCCTGCTTGCGGGATCCATTCCTGCTGTTGTGGTTGGAAGCTTGCTGAGCAGAAGAATCAATGGGCGCTGGATTCAGGTGCTGCTGGCTGTTGTTTTGCTGGGCGCCGGGGTGAAAACACTGATCTGACAGGTTGTTCAGAGTATTTGTCATGTCGTCTGGGGTAATTCGAACACCGGACCACCAGGGCTGCGTTCTAGGCCAGTGTCCTGGCAGGCATTCCAGAAGACTTGTAGATACTCGCTGTAGTCATAGCAGTCATCGTAAATACCCCCCCCCCCGGCTCCGGCTCCACAAGGTTGTGAGGTATCTCGTCAAAGATGCCCAGCACCTGCGCTTGAGGCCAGAGGGTGCTCGGTGTTTGCGGATGGGAATGCTCCGATAGCTGGGCAGGCTAAGCGATACTGCCAGGAATCCAACTCATCTAGGGTGCTTTGGGCTTGCTCAGTATGTATATTAAGACCAAAATAAAGCACTTAATTGAGGGCTTGAATATGCAGAGTGTTTTAGCCGACGTAGCGGTCAGCGTTTCCGAATTAAAGAAAAATCCTTCAGGGGTTATGGCCGGTGCTGGCGGCATGCCAGTCGCTGTGCTCAACCACAATCGCGTCATGGGTTACATGGTGCCGGCGGAGCTTTACGAGCAGATGATGGAGCGTCTGGAGGATCTCGAGTTGGTTGAGATCGCCAAAGCCCGTTCCGGCGAGAAGGCTGTCTCGGTGAGTCTCGATGACCTATAAGCTAGAGTTTCTCCCGTCAGCTCTTAAAGAGTGGGGGAAGCTTGGCCATACGGTACGAGAGCAAATCAAGAAGAAACTTGGTGAGCGCTTGGAGGCGCCCAAGGTGCAGGTCGATGCTTTGTGGGACATGCCAGGGCACTACAAGATCAAACTGCGCGCATCAGGTTATCGTCTGGTCTATCGGGTTGAGGATGAACGAGTGGTTGTCGTGGTCGTTTCCGTGGGTAAACGCGAGCGTGGAGTGGCGTACCTGTCAGCCAAGAACCGTTAGCTTTACATAAAGCTGCGAAGACACTGGGTAAAGCCACGACACCGTCAGCAGCACAACTTTGCCTGACGACCGAGGCAAAAAGAAAGTAAAACCAGTTGCCGGAGTGGACAGCCTTTCGACTGTCCACTCCGGCGGATGTCTTTCACTGCGGCACTTTCCGTACTGTGTTCTGCAGTCGGCTGAAGATCCAGCAGGCCAACAGCACTGCTATCAGCAATAACGGAAAACGCACCAGCAGAATCAGCAGTAGCAGCATCACCAAGCAGCCGGTGATGATGTCTGCGAATACGAGCAGCGTGGCCAGCAGTCGTAGCACTGCGATCGCTATCGCTCTCATACGTCCCCCCGTTTGGCCAGCGAAACGCTACCTTCGCTGCCGACGACAATATGATCCAGTGTCCTGGTGCCGACCATGTTGAGTGCGTCCTTGAAGGTCGTGGTCAGGTGACGGTCAGCATTACTGGGCTCTGGATCACCAGAGGGGTGGTTATTTATCGCCTACACTGCAGCTGCATTGTGCTCCAGAGCGATCTTGACGACCTCTCGAGGATACACGCTGGCGCTGTCCAGGGTGCCCCTGAACAACTCCCGAAAGCCAATTAACCGGTGTTTGTTGTCCAGCAACAGAAGGGCAAAGATTTCGTGCTCGTGGTGTTGAAAGAGCGTTTGTAGGTGACTGAATACGTGTTTTGGATCGGCTAGCAGTCGGCCTTTGGTCAATCTTTTGCTGGCAAACTGCTGCGCCATGCGGAGGATGTCAGCTTCCGTGACCGGCGATTCCATGACATAGGTTCCGGTCGCTTCACCGGCCCTGAGTTTGTGATATTTCATCAATTTTCTCCTGAGGTGAAGGCGTTGGGTGAAGAAGGGTGCATGGTTAGTGGGGGCGAGCAGGTTGTTCGCTGCTGCTCTGCAGGGCTTTGGATTCGAGCTTTTCCGCCAGTGAGGCTTGGGCTGGGGCTGAAGCTATGGTCGTGGGTGCAGCGGTACGGGCCTCTTCGCCATGAGCGGAGAAGAACTCTTCAGCGATGGCGCTGGTATCTTCTTCGCTGTCTTCGAATGCCCCATTGTTGAAGCCCAGTCGTGCACTACGATCTAGCGCTTCCTGGTCGAAGCCTGCGTTGCGACGAACCTCATCGGTTTTTTGTGCATCAAGCAACGCTGCCTCCATTGAAAGGCCGCCACGCAGTGTGATGTCGACGTAGAAAATCGGTGTGCCATGGCTCTGGCGAGTCGACTTGCCACGTAGACGCAACTCCAGCGGTAGGCATGCCAGGCGGTTGCCCGAGATGGCCTGGAAGTAATGCAGCCGCGCGGCTAGGGTGCGGATGCTATTGAAACCGGTGGTGCGAAACACAAAGCTGCCCAGCGGATCGTCATCACCGATCAGCACATTCAGCCGACCGTAGGGTTTGCAGGCGCCGCCTTTGGCCAGCGGGCAGACATCCGGTGAGGGACATGGCAACGACTGCATGCCGTCCTGGGTGACGCGCTTGCAGGTCTCACCATTGCCGACGCACAGCGGTCTTCCCGACGGCCGATCAAACAGCGTGTAGTCAGCGCGAAAGTTCAGTTCCGGCTCGTTGAACAGCAGGCGTATCGGGATGCTGCGCAGCTTGTCCTCCTGACTTTTGCGCAGTTCCTCATTGAGTGGGTGCAGCAGCCAACCGTCCCGTCCTTGTACCTGGGACGTGATGGTGAATTGATCGTCTTTCTCTGGCAGGCGCTTGCCGTTTTTCTCGACGGCCTTGCCGATGGAAATCCGTCCGAGTATCGGTGGGGTGATAGCGAGACCTTTAAGCATGGTGGCTTTCCTTCATCTGAAAATAAAAAAGCCACCGAAACAGTGTTGACTGTCAGGGTGGCTGGGTTGGGTTGCTGGGCATATCAGGTGATCAGGAAACGGCGGCTGCCTTCCTTGATTGCGTATTTCGCTCATCGTGACCGGTCATTTCGCTAACAACGTGACCGGTTTCTCCACCCGATTGCGCGGGGTCTAAATTCTAACCGCATCGGTCACGATGCCGCTTCTTCTTCCGTCTTTTTACGT
>NZ_JCBCUY010000073.1:0-7719 GCF_059862705.1 Pseudomonas sp. MF08817 | reverse complement strand
CATGAATGCGTTCATGGTTGCTCCATTCCGGTAGCCCTGGGCACCGGTAGCCAGTCGTCGGGCAGTCGCTTGATGTACGGCAGAAACGTGGGAAGGGCCGGCAGTTCACCTTTACGCAGCCGCCGCCATTCCCCTCTCAGATAATTTATCAGCTCCCCCACCTGTTTGCGCACCAGCCGGAAACCGGCCGAGCGGAAAAGGCTGCGCACGATCGTCAGCAACTGCACCTGGTTGTCGACGGCGATCGCCTTGTGAATCCGGGTACGCCACTGCTTCATGCTGTCCGCCGTGTAGTGCCAGGACCAGCCAACACCGTCGTGGACCAGCTCATACCCCCATAACTGAATCCGCCGTTTCGCAGGGTCGTGAAGCGGTTCGCTCTGCACTGAGCCTGCACCTTCACTCGTCACCATCAGAAGCGCATGCACCTCAGTGAGCGCGGCCTCCCTGAGCGACAAAAACTTCGCACAGGCCAGACCGCTACGTTTGCGTCGCCAGCGCGATTGTTTGCTGATCTCGGTCTCGTACCGCGCTGCGAATTGCCGTGCGAGCTGCGCTGCCTTTTCAGGGCTGCAGGCGATTTGTTGGTAACGGTCATAACCATCGATGACCGCGTCCTGGACACGCTGCATCAACACAAAACGGTGCTGGTAGTGGACGTGCATACCGATACCTAATAAAGAGACCTAATACATTCTACAAGGATCTTTCAGACGTTCAATGATGGGATTGGCGGAACCTAATAACTAGAGGTTCCTGAGGTAGGGGGAATTACACGCCGCTGTAGGGCATTACGACTTGACCGTGCTGAACGGGGAGGACGCCACCCTCTGCAAAATAGGGGGGCCGCCAATCCCCCGACAACACACACACGTCGCTGAAGTTAGCGTGCCAACGCTAACCAGCACGCCGTAGCGTGGTGCCCGTAATGGGGCTCGCCATGCTGCAACGGGCGCTAGGGGCTGCAATGCCCCTTTCGACCCAATCCCCTTGGGGACGACGTTGGGCGACGTGGACACGGACGACGGGAGGCAATGCCTGTCGGTCCTGGTCACGGTGAAACCGGGTGAAAGCCCCGGACGCGGGACCTACCGAAAGGGGGTGACGCGTTCCACACACGTAGGCTGCTGAGGCCGTCGAAATACGGCAGGGAGACGAGGGGAAACCTGGACTCTCCGGGACCTTGGGAAACCGGGGCTCGCTGGATAGCTCAAGCGTGTAAATGCCCCCATGCAGGGGGCTATGTGGAGTAGTGTTAAGCCTGTGGCCCAGGGGGTGATAGCCCTGGACTAGTTAGGCAGCGACGAAGCGCACATGTAGTAGGCGAGCCGCTTTGGAACCTCGGGCCGCTGAAACCGCCGCAAGGTGGGTAGGGTCGTTGACCCAAGCATGTGTAGTGGAGCTGGCAGGCGTAACACCGCGCAGTAGCGGTGATCTAACACGGGAAGCGCTGACTGCCGTTGACCTCGGATGGCACCAAGGTAGGCAAAAGCGTGGGAGCGTTGCTCAGTAGGGTTGATCCGACCTGCTCACCTGGCAGTGGTGGGACGGGGACCGAAAGGCGACAGCGTGTGTTGTGACGTGTGTGTGTTGTGTGGCGTGGTCGGGCTTGGCAGCCCGACCTTGTTTGGAGATGGATACGCGTGGTTCTGCAGGGAACCGGTGAGACCTCATGACTAACGAGCGGATTGCTCAAAACGCGAAATTTCGCGACTTATGGCTTAGACGCCAGGAGCTCACTCGCCTTAAACGGGCTGAGCTGGAGCCGCAATGAAACCAACCATGGGACTAGACCTTGACCATAAGGCGTCTCCTTGGAGATGTTTTTTGTCAAACGGATTTCTAGTCTCAGGCGAGGTTAAATGCGGTGGTGGGTGCTGTTTCAAAGCCCCCTGTGATTGAACAATTTCCGGACCGTTCCGGGCTCCCAAATTAGTAAAGCTGCAATCGTGCAGAGCGGAGAGTGTCAGGCGCATTGTTCGGGCACTTATTTTTAAACCATACAAAACCCCTCCGGCATGACCGAGAGGGGTTTTTTTATAAAAAATCCCATCTTGGGACGTGAGAAATTTTTTAAGCGGTGGTGGTGACACAGGTCTTATCGATATTACATAGGTGTCCACTCATCACAGCGGACATCTCAAATGATGGTTCACACCAAAGCGTTTTTGTACGACACCCTGGTCAACGTCATGGCCTCCCTGCTGCTCGATCTGCTGCACCTGGTATTCCATTTGATGGAATCGACATCAGCCTGCCAAATCATCTTGGCACCGGCCCTGTGCAGGCTGACGTGAGACTACAGCTCGACGGCAAAGCCCTTGATGCCTTGGGCTTCGGCAAACCGGCCCACAGCGGTCAAGCTGGCCCAGGTGCGCAGCGCTTCGCGCCGCGAGCGCACCGGCAGCCAGCGTGAGCCATCACCGCCCAAGCGAATGGCCAACCCCCATTTATCACCGTGTCGGCTGACGAGCACTTCGCGCACCGCTCCCCCCTCGAGCATGGCGCGCAGCGCATCTTCATGAATGCCAGTCCGCATTACGCGACTGACTGCAAAGTGAGCTGGAAGCCGCGGCGCTTGATCTCCTCGATCAGGTCATCCAGCGACACACCCTGGAGAAGATCTGCCATCTCTTCTACCTCCACCGCAGCCTCGCTCAAGGGTTTCACGCGTTGTAGGTACGCCTCGATTTTCATCGCCGTCGCTTCGCTAGGACGAGCGTGATGACTTTTACCCGGCTCGGTTTCATAACGCTGAACCATGGTCTTGGAGATCCCGGAGCCTTCGGCGACTTGCTCCTGGGTCAGACCGCGTTGGATACGGGCGCGGCGCAACTCTTCATGGTAACGGGTATTGCTGATGGCTTTAGATGCGTTCACAGGCGTCTTCCTAAGTGGTTAGCTGTCTAATTAGTCACTTAACTGGTGATAAAGCCAATTCTAAACAAGTCAAAACAAGTGTCAAGGTGACAAATAATGTTTGTTTTTTTATTTTTTACGCACCTTTTAAAACTTCAAAACCACACCCAACGCTCTTGGTAGACCACTACCCCACCTACTGGCGTCCATCAGGCACAAAAAAGCCCACCGGCGTGGGCTTTTTTGTGGGGGGCAATTGAACGAATGCCCCGTTATGCGCAGGCAGGATCACTCGCCGAAGAGTTTCTTTAAGGACTCGGCCGAGGCCTCGATAATGCTTTGCAACTCGGCGGCGTCGCTCGCCGCAATGGTCACAGTCCAGAACACGGACGCCTTATCGTCTGACGTGTAGGTAATGTCCACGGCGTCGATGCTCCCGGCCACCCGATGCGACTCAAAGCGCAACGCGTTGCATGGTGCCCGGAAGTGGCACAAGGTATGGAGCAAGTCGATCTGCAACGATCCGGTTGGGAAAACTGAAAACCGTGCTTCTGCCCTGTCGCGGCCGATGATTGTGTAGGTGCGTTCCGTGTTGATTTGACTCATGCAGGATTCCTTCTCGGTTAGTCACGCGCATTCGGTTAGCCCGGCAGACGTGTTCCTTTCGGAGCCCTATTTAAACAGCTCGGCATGGCTGCCAAGCTCGACGAAAATCACGTCCTCTTTTGTCACCTGGTAGATCAGCAAGAAGTCGCCGCGGATATGGCATTCGCGGTAGCCGGCCCAGTCGCCGGTCAGCTCGTGATCCAGGTATTCCTTCGGCAGAGGCTCGCCCATCCAGAGGAGCGTCATCACCTCGCGCAGCTCGTGCATGTCATGCCGGCCTGCGCGGTTGTAACGCTCCCAGGATTTCTTGAACTCAGGCGTGCGGTCGGTGCGCTTGGGCAGCTGCGCCCGCTTTTCGTTTGCCGGCTTTGGGGGCTTCTTCGCCATCTAGATCCTTAAACAGCTCGTCAATCGAATCGAACCGACTACGGATCTCGCGCGCCTGGGCCAGAGCTCGGGCGGTTTTCTCCGAAGGAACCCGCACCTCGAAGGGCAGGCCTTGAGTTGCCACGACCTGACGGAGGAAAAGGCGCATCGCGTCGCTGACGCTCAAGCCACAGGCCTTGAGAATGTCCGTGGCGTGTTCCTTCAAGTCCTCCTCGATGCGGCAACGCACGTCGGTGGTTTTCAGTAATGCGGCCATGGTATCACCTCTCAGCTAGTTTTGTAGCTACATCGTTACTACATAAACCATTATTAACGGTTGATCAAAAAAGAGCAACCATCTGCTAATCACATTTCGCAGCTAAACCCCGAGAGGACTGGGCTTGATGACATCCCCCTGCTAACCCCACCACCACCGCTGACTGTAACCCTGCCGCTGACGGTGATTCAGGTTATGCGCTAGCTGGGTTCAATCGTGAACTGATTGCGTGCAAGCGTAGCGCGCAGGGCGGAGCCAGCGCCGTGAAGGAGCGAAGCGCCCTTCCATTGTCTAAAGGTCGTTTGCGGTGTTTGTAGGGCGCACAGCGACTGGAACGGCGCCTGATCCTGCTTAACACGGTAGTAAATACACCATTTATCGTTTTAAACAGCATAAGTGTGGCGGCCAAAGGCCGGCCGGCGCTTTACGTCGTTAGTGGCAAAGAATCCCACCATGTTGTCTGGGACAGTTACCCACCTCCTTCGCTTCGCTCACTGGAGGGGAGCAAGTCACCGGAATGACGCGAATCCTATTTTTACTTTTTACTTTTTACTTTTAGACGCGCTGGAACACCCGAACTACGGGACCTGCAGCCTTGTAAAAGGGAGGGATTGACGGTTTAAAAGGGAGGGATTGACGGTTTAAAAGGGAGGGATTGACGGTTTAAAAGGGAGGGATTGACGGTTTAAGGGGAGGTAAATAATATCCTCCCTAAATAACTCGCGGGTGCGGTATGGATACTGATTTGCAGATAGTGAAATCGAACCACATCATTGAGGCATCCTACCGCCTAAGCGTTGCAGAACAACGCGTCATCCTGTCCGCAATCAGCCAGGTGCGTCGAGATCAGCCTGTCACTGATGCTGTGCTTTACAGCGTTACCGCTGCAGAAATAGCGCAGCTCTGCGGTACCGATCCAAAGACAGCCTATCGCGACCTTCAGAGCGCCGCTGAACGACTGCAAACTCGCCGCGTGAGCCTGCTGCTAGAGCCTGATGGTGTCACTATCCGTTCTAAGCGTCGCCGGGTCACCGTATGGGTGCAGACTGTCGATTACATCGACCAAGAAGGCCGTATTGAGATGCGCTTTGGCAAGGATATTCTCCCCTACCTGACCGGCCTACAGCGTGAGTTCACGCGCTACGCGTTATCCGATGTGGCCAGAATGACTAGCGCTCACGGCATCCGCCTATACGAGCTGCTGGTTCAATGGCCTGATGGCCATCGCGAGATTGCCGTAGACGACCTACGTCGCTGGCTACAGCTGGAAGATCGCTACCCCTCAATCAAGGATTTCAAGCGCTGGGTTATCGATCCGTCTGTCGAGCAAATCAATGAGCACAGCCCCCTGACCTTAACCTGGAGCCAACGCAAGACCGGGCGCAAGGTCACGCACCTGATATTCGATTACACCCTGAAAAGGAAACCGATCAAAGCCGTCAGGAAGACCACAGAAAAACGAAATGGTGGGAAGAAACTGACGGATCAGGACATTGCACGGCAAGCACGTCCAGGTGAGTCATGGGAGGCTGCGCGAACGCGCTTAAACCAGATCCCAATGGACCTTTGATTGTTAAGGTTGGTTAAGGACCGATAAACCAAAAAAATGGACAAAATCGGCTATTTCAGTGAAACCAGAAAAACAGCTCATCCGTACCCTACGAAACGCGTTTCGTAGGGTACGGATGAGCTGTTTTTTTGTCAACACGCGATTTCCGCTTCTGCTATAACATTGACGTGAGCTAATTGCTCACCTATCTCTAACCACTCATCGAAGTGGTTTTTCTATGTTTATGGGGTTCCTATCATGGCTGCTAAACCAATGATCGAGTCATCTTCAACTCTGTCGATTGAGGCAAGTCGTGCCCTGGTTAAGCAAATCTGCAATGTGGGCCTGTCTGCTGAACGCAAAGAAAGCCTGAAGCAATACGCCTCAATGGCTCAAAAAGCGTTTTCCAGAGCATCTTCTACTCGCTAACGCTAAGCAGTGCCTCTAGAGAACTTTGACGATTTAGTAATCGTCCCTGCTTCTGAGCTTGACGATCAGGACGAACTCAGCGACCTGATCCAAGAATTTGACTGTGGCGACCACGAGCTCAACGCCTTTTTGGCTGAAGAGGCACTGCCCTATCAACAGCACGGTTTGACCTTCACTTACCTCGTTTTCAACAAGGAAGTTTCGGCTGCCAATTTGGTGGGGTTCTATAGTCTTTCGAGCGATAGCCTAAGGTTGGAGGGGGTAGAGCTCACGGAGCTAGGCCTACCATTCGAGGCACCTCTCTTATTTTTCCCAGCAGTAAAGCTGACGAAATTAGCAGTCACCGAACACATTCAATCTGCTGGCCTAGGTGCACACCTAATCAAGTTAATCGTAGGTTCTGTATTCACTACACAGGCAGCAGTGCGGCTGATCACGGTGAATGCTGTCAATCGGCGTAGAACTCTAGCTTTCTACGAGAAGCAGGGGTTCATTGAATGTATTCGTACAGTCCAGAAGCCCCGCAAGGGACCTCCTGAACCACCCGCAACGGTGCTGATGTATAAAGACATCTACCTCTAGCGCTGTCGCCAATGAGCACATATCAAGAATGCTAAAGTGACGGGTACCCTACAGACAGAACCCGACACTGCCCTACATGGCAAAATTAACCATCGGCCGCATGGCAAATCTCTATGGTTTGCACCGTTCAACACTGCATGAAGCCGTAGCCAAGGGTCGCGTGACTGCTGGTCTCGACGGCAAAGGGCAGAAGGTCATCGACCTGTCTGAAATGATCCGGGTTTACGGTGAGCCACCTGGCTCCGCCCGACACTCCCCTACACCATCGCCAGACACCTCCCCTACACCTCTTTTCGATGCCCTACACCCCCTCCTGGAAGAGCTGCGTTTGTTGCGCGAAGAAGTCCGAGAATTGCGCGAGACGATGCGCTTGCTCGAACACAAACCCGAGATTGTGCCAACACAACCGCAAGCGACCGTCCCTTCAAAGCCTCAAGAGCCCGCCACATGGGCCACCCTGTTCAGCGCGTTGGACGACTGAGGCAAAAGCGGAAAACCTTGATGTACAGGGCTCCAACGTGGCGACCGGATGAAATGTGCCATCGTTAGAGGATCGCCGTGGTTTTCTCTGTAAACCTCTTTTTTGCCTTGTTAATCACCGTGGTTAACAAAGCAAAAAAGAGGTTTACAACAGGACGTGGCCTAGCATTTCCGGGGCCCCCGACGCTCATGACCCATATTAGAAATATCCCAGGAGCGTAGCGGCAGAACACTGGCGAGCGACAGAACACTGGTGAAATGTGCCATCGTTAATGAATCGCCGCGCTTCCGGGGGAGAAACGCAGATCACTGCCAGAGAACGCCCGTACGCACTCAGCCTCGCTTCGCCGGGCGGCGGACAAGGCGCTTGATTCTCCGCGCCACCCAAACCAGCGGCGCAAAGTACAGCCGGGGGGCCTCACGGGCGGCCTTGGTGAATTCCTGCATGAATGCGTTCATGGTTGCTCCATTCCGGTAGCCCTGGGCACCGGTAGCCAGTCGTCGGGCAGTCGCTTGATGTACGGCAGAAACGTGGGAAGGGCCGGCAGTTCACCTTTACGCAGCCGCCGCC
>NZ_JCBCUY010000072.1:0-8281 GCF_059862705.1 Pseudomonas sp. MF08817 | reverse complement strand
CATCCCGAACTCAGCAGTGAAACGATGCATCGCCGATGGTAGTGTGGGGTTTCCCCATGTGAGAGTAGGTCATCGTCAAGATTAAATTCCGAAACCCCATTTGCGAAAGCAGATGGGGTTTTGTTTTAAGTAGAAGCTAAAGATTTTCGCGAGCCCGTTTCTTTAACGAGCCGCACACAGAATTTCTTGACGACCATAGAGCATTGGAACCACCTGATCCCATCCCGAACTCAGCAGTGAAACGATGCATCGCCGATGGTAGTGTGGGGTTTCCCCATGTGAGAGTAGGTCATCGTCAAGATTGAATTCCGAAACCCCATTTGCGAAAGCAAATGGGGTTTTGTCTTTCTGGTCCCTGCTGTTTTCAGCGTTTTTTTGTCCTTTCCCTAAACCCCGCCATACCGCTCTAGCATGCCGTCCGGCAGGTTTTTGCCTGTTATGTCGTCTATTTCTTACAAAGCCCTAAGTTTTATCGCCGTGGTGCCGACATGTACTGAGACGAGCGTGCACCAAAGTAGAGCAGCCATAGAATGCTGCCTGCGCGGCGACATGGAATGACGCGACACGGATGACCCCCCATTTTTTGCATAAGAAGTCCCATGAAATGAATCTCAAGTTCAGCCATAAAATCCTTTTGGCCGCCTCTGGCGTAGTGGTTCTGGCTTTTGCCTTGTTCACTTTGTACAACGACTACCTGCAGCGGAACACGATCAAGCAAAACCTTGAGGCCTCGGTGGAACAGGCCGGCGACTTGACCGCCAGCAGCGTGCAGAACTGGCTGAGCGGCCGCATCTTGGTGCTGGAGAGCCTCGCCCAGAACGTCGCGCACCAAGGCGCCCAGGCCGACTTCCCGGGCCTGGTGGACCAACCGGCCTTCACCTCGAATTTCCAATTCACCTACGTTGGCCAGAGCAACGGTGTTTTCACTCAGCGGCCTGACGCCAAAATGCCCGACGGCTATGACCCCCGCGAGCGTCCTTGGTACAAGCAGGCCGTTGCGGCCAACCAGACCATGCTCACGCCGCCCTACAAGGCTGCGGTGGGCGGGTTGATCGTTACCATTGCCATGCCGGTAAAGAAAGAGGGGCAACTGCTGGGTGTGGTCGGTGGCGACCTCAGCCTGCAAACGCTGATGAACATCATCAACTCGGTGGACTTCGGTGGCATCGGCCATGCCTTTCTGGTCAGCGGCGACGGTCAGGTCATCGTCAGCCCGGACGAGGATCAGGTGATGAAAAACCTGAAAGACATCTACCCAGGCACCGCACTGCGCCTGGAGAAGACTGCACAGGAAGTGACGCTCAACCAGCAGGAACGCATTCTGTCCTTCACCCCCGTCGCTGGGTTGCCGAATGCCCAGTGGTATATCGGCCTGTCGATCGATAGGGACAAAGCTTACGAACCTCTCAGCCAATTCCGCACATCCGCATTGATCGCCATGTTCATCGCGGTATCGGCCATTGCGGTGCTGTTGAGCTTGCTGATTCAGGTGTTGATGCGTCCGTTGACCACCATGGGCCGTGCGATGCAGGACATCGCCCAGGGCGAAGGTGACTTGACCCGTCGTCTGACGGTAGAGAGTAAGGACGAATTTGGCGTGCTGGGCGGCTCTTTCAACCAGTTTGTGGAGCGTATTCACGCATCGATTTCGGAAGTGTCGTCGGCTACCCGCCAGGTTCATGATTTGTCACAACGGGTGATGGCTTCATCCAACGCTTCCATTGTCGGTTCCGATGAGCAAAGTGCGCGCACTAACAGCGTGGCGGCGGCCATCAATGAGCTGGGGGCGGCGACCCAGGAGATTGCCCGCAACGCGGCTGATGCGTCGCAGCATGCCAGCGGTGCTAGCGAGCAGGCGGATGACGGCCGGCAGGTGGTGGAAAAAACCATCCTGGCGATGACCGAGTTGTCGCAGAAGATCAGCTTGTCCTGCACCCAGATCGAAACGCTGAATGCGAGTACCGACAACATCGGCCACATTCTCGATGTGATTAAAGGCATCTCCCAACAGACCAACCTGCTGGCCCTTAACGCAGCCATCGAAGCGGCCCGTGCCGGCGAGGCGGGTCGTGGTTTTGCTGTGGTTGCGGACGAAGTGCGCAACCTGGCACACCGCACCCAGGAGTCGGCCGAAGAGATCCACAAGATGATTACGTCGCTGCAGATCGGCTCTCGCGAAGCGGTTACCACCATGAACGCGAGCCAGGTTTCCAGCGAGGAAAGCGTCGAAGTGGCGAACCAGGCTGGCGAACGGTTGGTCAGCGTGACGCAGCGCATCACGGAAATCGACGGCATGAACCAGTCGGTGGCCGCGGCTACTGAAGAGCAGACGGCGGTGGTGGAAACCCTCAACGTGGACATCAACCAGATCAACCTGTTGAACCAGCAGGGCGTGGCCAACCTCAACGAAACCTTGAAGGACTGCGACGCGCTGTCGTTGCAGGCCAATCGACTCAAGCAATTGGTCGATAGCTTCAAGATCTGAGGCGCAGCCGCTACAGCAAAACGCGATGAAGCCTGCCAGGCTCATCGCGTTTTTTTATGGGCCGCTTACGCAAACAGCGTGCGTAGATTGCCCATGGCCTCGTCAGCAAAACCCTGTACGAACTGCGCGAAGGCATCGGCCTCACCCTCACCCTGCGTCGGTTCGGCAATGATGGTCCAGGTGGCACGCGAGCAATCGGCGCCCGCGGCTTCAACCACCATGGCTGCCCACAACTGACCGACGCCCAGGGTGTTGTAGAGGGTGGTCCAGGTCATCGTCATGGCCTGCTCGTCGCGATGGTTGAGCTGTTCGACCACCAGGTTGCCGTCTTTAAAGAACTTCTTGCGCAGCGAACCCGGGCCTTGGCCGGTCATCTCGATGCGCTCCAGTGCTGGGATGAAGCGGTCGAAGCCAGCAAACTCGCCGGCCACGGCCCAGACACGGCTGGCCGATGCGCGAATCTCGACGCTGGCGGTGATCGGGTTGCCGTTGGGGTTGCGGATCAGGGTGTCGGGTTGGGGGTGGTTCATGGTCTTACTCCTGTATGCGCTGGGTGGTGTCAGATAAAGGCAATCTGCTTGAGGTACTCACAGCCTTTGCGCAGTAGCGCTGGGGATTTTTCCGGGTAGTGCTCGCCCATTTGTTTGATGCCATGGCGGGCATTGGTGTGGCCGATCATGGAGATATCGCCGATGTCCTCTTCAAAGCCGTTGAGGTAGAAGCCCAGCACGCCGAACAACGCGTTCTGGCTGTCGACTCGGGCCAGTTGTTGCTGCCACTGGGCCACGGTCGCCCATTCAAAACAGTGGCCGACCTGTTCGAACGCGGCCACATAGGCCGCCCAGCTCAAGGGTTGAGGGTTATGCAGGTTGAAGACGGTGCGGCCGGGTTGATAGCGGGTGCTGTGCCAAGCAATGAAACGGGCCAGGAAGTCCACGGGCATCAAGTCGAAGTTCAGTTCAAGACGTGGCACCAGGCCCAGTTGCAGTGAGCCCTTGAGCATCAACAACAAGCGGTTTTTATGGGGTTGGCATACGCCGTTGCGGCTGTTGAAGCTGATGTTGCCCGGGCGGTACAGGTTGACCTGCACACCGCGCTCGCGGGCGCGCTCTAGCAGGCGTTCGCCAACCCATTTGGACAGGTTATAGCCGTTGCGCAGGTAGATCGGCGGGGTCGGCGCGGCGGCCACTTCCAGCACTTGGCCGGCGGCGTCGCGGGTGCTGCAGGCTGAAAGGGTCGAGATGAAATTGAAGATCTTTTTGCTGCGCCCTTCGCACAGCCGCAGCAGGTGCAATAGCGGCTCGACGTTGTCACCCGCCAGCGACGGGTAGTCGAGGACATGATTGACGTTGGCGGCGTTGTGCACCAACGCGCCGAACTCCCTGTCCAGGCGCTCGTACAGCGGCGGCGCCAGCCCCAGGTCGGGGCGGGTCAGGTCGGCGGCGTGAACCTGCACCCGGCTCAGGTCCAGATGCTCCAGGCAGTTGTCCCGCAGGGCCTGGGCGAAGCGCTGCGCCGCCGATTGCCCGGCGCTGTCGCGCACCAGGCACGCCACTTCCCTCGCGCCCGCCGCCAGCAGTGCTTGCACGATATGTACGCCGACGAAACTGTTAGCGCCGGTGACAATCACTTTGCCCACATCGCCCATGCGGGATGACGCCAAGGCTTCGATGTCGAGCGGGCGGCAGGCATCGGCCAGCGCCTGTTCGCAGAGGTTCTGCTCAATGGCGTTGCCGCGCACCAAGGTTGCCAGGCGAGCTAGGGTCGGGTCTTCGATAAAGCGGTTGATCGAGATGCTGCGCCCGAACTGCTCGCGCAGGCCCAGCAGCAGGCGCGACAGTAGGATCGAGTGGCCGCCGAGGTTGAAGAAGCTCTCCTGGGTGCAGATTTCTTCGGCCGGTAATTCCAGTAGCTCGGCCCACAGCGCCCGCAGCCGCTCCTCGTCGGCGCTGCGGGGCAATTGGCGTGAGGTATTGGCGACGACAGTGACGGGCAGCCTGAGCAACGCCTGGCGGTCCACCTTGCCATTACTGGCGCACGGCAAGCTCGCCAGCAGGGTGCAGGCCAGCGGCTGCATGTAGTCGGGCAGGTGTTGCGCGGCCCACTGCTTGAGCCGTTGCGGGGCGAGTTCCGGTTGCTCACCTGCGGGTTGGGCAACGAACGCCAGAATGCGCCGCTGGCTGTCGATCACCACGGCGACCTGGCCAAACAGGCGACTGGCGCGCAGGCAATGTTCGATTTCCTCGGGCTCGACGCGAAAGCCGCGGATTTTCACCTGATTGTCGCGCCGCCCGCACAGCTCGATTCCCGCTTCGGTCCATTTGCCCAGGTCGCCGCTGCGGTAGGCGCGCAGGCGCTGGCCGTCCGGCAGGGGCAACTCCAGGTAACGCTCGGCGGTCTGCTGCGGGTTGTGCAGATAGCCCAGCGCCACGCCAGGGCCGACGATGTACAACTCGCCCACTTGCTGCTCCGCCACCGGTTGCTGGGCGTCATCGAGAATCAGCACCCGGCTGTTGGCGATGGGCGCGCCGAGCAGGCGGTTGTGGTCGCCGCTGCGCATCGGGCGAGCGGTGGCCAGCACCGTGGCTTCGGTGGGGCCATACAGGTTGCACAGGCGCGTGTGGGGCGTGAGGCGCTCAATCGCTTCGGGCTCGCACACATCGCCGCCGGTCATGAGCCAGTCCAGCCCCAGCGGTTCGTCGCCGGGCAGCAGGCTGAGCAGGGCGGGCGGCAGAAAGCCGTGGGTCAGGCGCTGTTCGCGCAGCAGCGCGGCCAGTTGCAGCGGATCGCGGCGTTGGCTGTCGCTGGGCACGATCAGCGCCGCACCCTGGATCAGCGCTGGGAAGATGTCGATCAGCGAGGCGTCGAACCCCAGGGAGGCGAACTGCAAGACCCTGCTCTGTTCATTCAACTCGCAGAAGTCGGCATACCAGGCGCAAAAATGGCTGAGGTTGTGTTGGCTAAGCACTACGCCTTTAGGTTGGCCCGTCGTGCCTGAGGTGTAGAACGCCATGCACGGCGCGTCGGCGCTGGGGCGCGAGTGCAGCAAGGGTTGGTGCAGGTCGGCGCTGCGGGCGTCGATGCGGGCCACGTCCAACCCAGGCATCTGTTGCGCCAGCGGATGCTGGCCGTCGTGGAGCAGCAGTACCGCCCCGGCGTTTTGCAGGATGTACTGCTGGCGCGGCAGCGGATGGTCCGGCTCCAGCGGCAGGTACACCGCGTCGCTGCCCAGAATCGCCAGGATGGCGGCGTACAGCGGCGCAGATTTTTCCAGGCAAAGGCCCACCACCAATGGCTGCCCGCCGCCGCGCAACGGTGCCAGCAACGGCAGCAGGCGTTGCTGGATCGCCATGCTCTGTGCCCGCAGTTGGCCATAGCTCAGATGAGTGCCGGCAATGACCAGCGCCGTGCGTTGGCCAAAGCGCTGAAGGCTGCGGTCCAGTTGCTCGATGAGCGGTGTTTGCGCTTGGCACAGCAAGTCAGGCCGGGCGGTGTCGTTGAACCGGTGCACGTAGGCCAGCGCCTGCAACCGCAGTAGGCTGGCGCCCTCCAAGGCGTGGTCAGTATCCAGCGCGGTGGTGTGCTGTAGGTACTCGGCCTCGCGGCTCACACGGCTGACCAGCAGCGCGACGTAGTCCACCAGGGTATCGACTGCCCGCCGGTGCAGCATCTGGCCGTTGCCGGAGCTTTCCGGGGCCAGTGGCAGCTGGCCCAACAGGCGTTTGGTGCGAGCGCTGCCGTGCCAACACAGCAGGGTCAGGCGTGGCAGCCATTCGCCCGCGTGGGTGGCCTCCTGCAAGCGCAGGTGCAGGCTGTCGCGGGCGATGATCGGGCTATCCAGCGCTTGGCTGCCGTCCTCGATCAACAGGTCGCAATCGCTGGCCGCGTAGTGGAGGCGGTGGCCGTGTTGCGCCAATTCTTCACCGATGGCATCCAGAGCCTGGCTGTTGCCGATGAGTGCAATATCGAGACATTTCATCCAGTGTTCCTCCCCATCAGCACAGGTAATCGACCATTGCTTGTTGGACGCAGGCCGAGTCCAGCAGCGAACTGCTGCGCAAAAAACGCACGATGTTGCCGACCAAGGGGTGGTGGCGATTGATCGGGAACGCCAGGCCAGACACCTCGTCCTTGAGCGCGAGGTGCACCGCGGGGCTGACGGGCAGGTGATCGATCAACTGAAAGTCGAAGGCGTTCTGCAAGTCGTTGGTCAGGTAGTGGCGGATAAACACCGGCAGGATCTGCGCCAGGCAATGGCGCTCGGCCTCGCTGGCGCGCTGCCAGTAGATCTGCACCAGTCGCGTCCAGAACCCGGAGTGGCGGCCCTCATCGAGCAAATGGTCGGCCATCAGGCCCTTGATCGAGGCCTTCACCGTGTCGTCCCGGGCGAACGCGGCGACATCGTGGGTTACGGTGTTTTCCGCAATGGCCACGCAGATCAGTTCCATGGGCGCGCGCAACTCAGGCGGGGCCAGGGCCAGGGCAGCCGGCACGGCGCGGCTCAACTCGATTTGCGTGGGTAATTGGATGGGCGCGATACCGGTCAGGGCGATGGTTTGCTGCATAAAGTCCATGGCCACTAGTGCGTGGTAGTCCTCGTCCACGACCACGGTCATGGCGTCATACCGGCAGGCTGGCGGGAAGGCCACGCCAAAGCGGTTCTTGGCGATGCTGCGGGCGGTCTGGTCGACGATTTCGGTTTCAAAAATCACCACGTCGTTGATGAACTTGTAGAGGGTCTGTACCAGCACGAAGTCGCGCTGCTGCGGGCATTCGCGCAAAAAGGCCTGGCCCAGAACCAGGGGCTGACGGCTCAGGGGGTAGATCAATTTGTCGTCGTTTTCCAACATCCGCCGGGGCCGGGTGCGGATGCTGGCGCGGTTCTCCCAGGTGTCGGCGAAGGATTGATAGGTGGCGGCGTTCATTGGCTCAGCTCCTGGATGCTGGCGTGCAAGCCATCCCACAGCGCGAGTCGGCTACGCACCGCGGCCAGGGCGGCGGCCTGGGCCTCGGCCTCACGCTGCGGGTCGCCGTCGATCAGGCTTGCCAGTAACTGTTCGGCGGCTGGGCCATGGTCGTGAGCGTCCACGTCGATATGCCGTTGCAGGTAGTAACGCAAAGTCGGCGCCTGATCCGCGCCGATCCGCCATTGGTCGAGCAGGCCCTGGAACATCATCGGAATCACGGTTTCACGGCCATGCACAAAAGCGGCGGCGACGCAGTGGGGCGCAGCGTTCAGGGCGGTTTCGAGGGTGTGGCGGACAAACGTCGCGGCGCTCGGGTGTACGTCGATGCGGTGCAGCGCGGCGTTCCAACTGATGCCTTGGCGTTGCAGGGCGACAAACTGCTCGATGGCCCGGGTGCTGGCGCCGATCTCCGCCATGGCCTCCAGGTACAACTCGAAGTGGCTGCAATGCCCGCCACTGGGTCGCGTGTCGGATTCCTCGCCCAGCACAATGTCGTTGATAAGCCGCGTCGCCTGCGGGTGGGGCGCTGGCAGCCACGGCACCTGGGTGCAGGTCAGCTCGGTTTGCAGGCGCTTGGTCAGCGACATGAAATCCCACACGGCAAATACGTGGGTTTGCATAAAACACTGAAGTTTGCCCAGTGAGTTGATGTCGGAAAATATCCGATGGTTATCTAATTGCGCTTTGCACAGTTGCAGGGGTGGGCGGTCTCAAGGAGCAAGTGCAACAGTCAGTTAACTTTTCTGCACTTGCTAAGCGAACGCAATCCCGCTTCCAAAACATCATCATCAATGGACGTCTGACCGAACCGAGCCGATCTGCTTGCACA
>NZ_JCBCUY010000071.1:0-8514 GCF_059862705.1 Pseudomonas sp. MF08817 | reverse complement strand
GATATCTGCAACCAGATCCCAGGCTGCGTCGGGGAGTTCATACCGCTTTGCCATCTTGGCCTCCTGGCTTTAATGGCGGTGTATTTTACAGAAAATCGTATTTCTTGGGTTTACGTACAGAGCCTAGGTTTATGTTGTTGTCGAACTGTCCTCTACCTTTGACAGTCAAGGTTCCATCCATTCTGGAATTGCCTAAAACTGCCAAGTCTTTCTTGACGTTCATGTAATTGGTGTTTATTTCGTCTGAAAATATTGTATCTGTGTAAAGCGTTTTGATTAGCCCTTTTCCTGCGGAAAGGGTATCAATGACCTGATAGGAAACCTCTGTTCCTGCGTCGTCTTTGGAAAGCATTCCACAAGGTGCGTTTTCAGTTGATTCGATAAGACCATCTGCTGAGTGAGTATATACAGGGCAAAGTCTATCAAGCATCACTCTTTCATTGGTCGATGAGTTTACTGCTACATCTACCGCTACCGGGCTGCCAGTTTCTGTATGGATTCCGATACCACAATCCACTGTTTTTGACTCCCAAGCACTTCCGCTTGTGTCTTTAACCCATTTGATACAGCGAAGTCTGTTATGCCCTTTGGATTCCTTAAATGCTACGGCTGAGCCTAGCATTGAGTTTGTTCCATCGACTCTTAAATATTCATTTCCGCCCTCGCGGTCGTAAGTAGCGACCAAGGTGCAGTCGGTTTTTAACCCTAGGCATTCAGTGTTGGTTATTTTAGTGGCGGGGTCTGAGACTGCTGCAAAGTAGAACTGATGCCCGCCTGTGATATTTAGCGAGTCATTAGCGTTGGCCGCTATTTTAGCCCTGTTGTAATAACGAAAATTCTCGGAAAATGATAGAAGACTTTTGGGCTGGAAAACGACTTTGAAGTTTTTTATAAATCCTTCTTCGTCTGGTGTGATTTTGGCGGTAACATTGAAGTTGTACGGGATTTTAGACCAGAATTTACAAGGTATTAACTGCGTTGATTTTTCTTTCGCCAGTACGGGCACCCAGCTTTTTGCTTGTCCACAGGTGGCCTGCTTGGCTATAAATTCTGTATCTAACATTTCAAGAATCGCGGCGGAACCACTCCATTCGCTGCCATTTTTGAAGTTATCAATATCCCATCCATCGAGGTGGATACGTTTGTCAAAGGCGGTGATAATAGAAACTATATCTTTACCAAAAATGGTTGCTTGCTGCTCGCGTTGTTGCTCTAAATACCAGTAAAGAAAGCTAACGACCAGAGCCATTACAATTGATACGGAAAGAAGCGTTTCGAAAAGTGTTAGGCCTTTTTGTTTTTTGTTTGCTATGTGTGTCATGTGTTTATCTATGTTATTATATTTACGATAACATAAAAGAAAAATAATGAAAGTGGATCTGTGGTTGAGGGTGGCAGCCAATGGTTCGGGGATATATCTTTGAACCCACGGTTGCTTAATTTGAGTGAATGAGGGGGCGGCTGTTTATACTCTACAAAAGTATAAAGAGTGTCCGTGCAGCATAAGGTAGTGATTTGTTATGTGGTGTAGGAGAGTGTATACCCGCAGAGCATGGTTTTAGCTTTGGGGATATATGTATGTATTGCGTGGCGTTACATAGTTGGTTTATTTTTCTGGTCGCATTTCTTCGGCAATACGTTTTTTGTATTCTTCTGCTTCCGCATCAATTTTGGTTTTAGCTGCTCTCCAATGTTCTTCATAAGTCCCTCTGTATCGCTCGGCTACTGTTAGTGCGATTATGTCAAGATTTTGCTGTTTTATCTTGTTTCCGGCTCTTCCGAACTCTTTAATTAAAACATCATTTGAAATTGATTTGCAGCCAGAAAACTCTGCTATAAGTCTCTTGGCTAGGCATGATGTAAGTCTTAAATCAGGGTATTCCTCCATTTCTACCAGTTTTACAAATTTAACTAGAAAATGCTGACGCTCTCTTCTTTTGAATCCACCGACTAATCCACCTATTTTTCCTGCATATTCCGCCTTGTTCATGTTATAACTCCTATGTTGTTATAATACAATTACCATAGGTTTGGGATAAGTCAATGCTTCAAGGTTATATCCCTGAACCTATGACATTGCTTCAGGGATACATGTTGTAGGAAATCCGATATTCTCACTTTTTTGAATTTGCGATGTGGCCAATACCCCACGTTTTTTTGTGAAATTAATTTGAGAGCGATTTTTTGAGTTTTGCCGGTGCCATTTTTTCTCTGCTTTGTAGCAAAAGTAAACTAAGTAATTAATCTAGGGTTGAACTCTATTTAATGATTATGGTTGAGCCTTATATTTATTTTCATTTTGCTATTGACACGATATTTTTCTGTTTCTAAGCCATAATTCGATGGTTGAAAAATCCCATATATCAAAAATTTGGTATAAATCCTTGAAATTTCTTGGGCGTATTTTTAGAGAAAAATGAGTTTCTCCAAATCCCCTTTTTTCAGTGCTAGCCAAAATCGCTTTCAGGATATTTAGGCTCATTAGCCCGGTGAGGGTTATTCACCGTTTTCGATGAATTTGAGAAAGTGTGAAATTTTCATCAGGAGAGTAAGTTGATATGTATGTATACATACATATAGGTTCAGGGATATATCTCCAAACCTTGGGAGGTATAGGGGGTTGCTGGTTAGGTGCTGCAAGGTGGTCGCTTACGTATTCGGTTGTTTTAGGCATGTAGTGGTGTGGTTTGGTGTCTTCGTATCAATAAGATAAATAAACGCCGATTTTAACCTTTTCC
Organism: Pseudomonas sp. MF08817; assembly: GCF_059862705.1. Lineage (NCBI taxonomy): Bacteria > Pseudomonadati > Pseudomonadota > Gammaproteobacteria > Pseudomonadales > Pseudomonadaceae > Pseudomonas > Pseudomonas sp. MF08817. The sequence continues at coordinate 5,776 of NZ_JCBCUY010000071.1, read as the reverse complement.
GTGCGTTTTATGGCTATCGGTGGTGTAGTGTATGTATATGTGGGTAGGTATGGGGAGGAAAGGGGGGAGGGGGGAAGAAGAAACACCCTCACCGGGTGCTATTATCTGATATAGGCTATTTGCACTAATTATAATGCTATGTGCATTGCTTCCAGTAGAATACGGTTCTACGGCTTACATTCAACTCCTTCATGACTTGCTGAATAGATGCCCCTGCTTCAAGCAAAACAATCCCTTGTTCTCTTTTGGTCTTACCTTTTGCGGTACCGCCTTTCTTGCCTCGGATTGCTTGAATTTTGCTTGTGTGGGTTCTGGCGACATAATCGTCAAATGTGCCACGGGTAAAGTTTCTATGTGTCCACTTCGCTACGCTCTTGGCTGTGTGTTTAACCTCGGATATGTCCAACGGCGTAGTAAAATTAACGTTGTAGCCGGTGGCACGGTCTAGGCAAGCGTTTAGCCATTGTTCATAGGTCGGCCAACCCTGACGAATCGCCTTGTATGCCCACGCTCTTAACTCATCGAAAAGCATACAGTTACGACCAAGACCATAGTCCTCTACGGGTTTCTCTTTGGCTTTCTCCGGGGTTAAGTCGATGTAGTCGGCTAAGTCGTCCAAGGTGTATGGATCGGCTTGCCACTCGGTAACGATCCAATGGGAGTTGATCGGGTTCTTACAGATCAGGCCGCTGTAGCCTCTGTCTGCTCCTAGACGGTTACGCAATCCTGCCTCAACGGCTGCAGCGTAGCGTAAAGGGGCTGTTTTAGCGTCGATTGCGGTTCGGACAGGGGTTTGTAGCAGGTAGAGCAAATGGGCGTGCCCATTTGCCGGATTTCGAGCTATCAGGTTAGGGGCTGGTGCTCCAACGTCATCCCAGTGCAGCCCCGCGTTGGTCTTGTCCAGATCGAAAACCATCCAATATCTATGGGTTGGGCCGTTTGGTTGGACCAGTCGAGCAAGTTTCGCTTTTTCTTTTTTGTTGATTTTTAAGCCGCTGATTAAATCATCGGTGTGATAAGGTCTCTTTGGTAAGTAGTCCTCAAATAGTTTTACGCATCCCATCGTTATCCTCTTCTAATATTAAACTTAGGAAAAGAAAACCTTGGGAGATGACTTGACAATAATTTTTATGATGATTAAATGGTTGTGTTGATTGAAGTTTTTTAAAATTTTATTGTAGTATCCTAGCCACCTTCCCCAAGGTGGTTTTCTTTTTCTGCTCTTTTCAAGTTGCCACACTTTCGAGGTTTGTCAAATTTGGATGCTAAAAATCCCGTAGGCAAGCGGGATTTTTATTTGTGGTGTTTCAGGCAGGGTTGTGAATAGTGTATTGTTATTCTTGTGTGAATCTTAGGTGTGTGTCGGGTGCCTTTTTTAGTAAGGATGTAACAAGTTTTGTGTATTTTGAGATTACAGTGCTAGATGAGAAGTAGTCGGAATGTCCGCTATTTGTTTTTATGTTGGATACCTTCGGGCTGTCAATTGAGTTTATCCCAATTGGGTCGGAAAAACCTGCCATTAACGGTAATATTTGGTTTAGTATGCGGTCGTTTCTCGAGTGATAATTGTATACGAGCTTGATTCTTTTGTCGTGATCGATTAAGTCTTCAATTGTTAGTGCATTTGCAACACCGGCCATGAGGAAAAGATATATATCTATGTCTTCTCGTATGTGTTCAATTGCATTTTGCACCACCTCCGTACCAAGGGAGTGTGCTACTAATAAAGCGTCTCCGTTTTTCGGTACGGATGTATTGATTTTGTCTGCCAGTTGGATGCTGGACTTTTCAATGTTCAGTGTCGCTTCATGCCATTGCTCCATGATCTCATCTGCGTAGTCGCGACGATTAGACATAAGTCGCTCAAACACCGCGTCAAATTTCGATTCTATGATTTTTCCCGCCCGCCAGTTATGAGCATGTACTTTTGTCTTGAAATGTATTTCGTTTTTTTTGTAAGCCTCATAAAAGCTCAGCATGTTTATGCAATGGCTGCGAAATCCATGAATCAAAAAAACATTAAGCATATGTTTTTTGCCTGTTGAGGCTTTCCATTTTTGCGTATAGTGGCGTAATGATATCTATAGCGTTCTATAAAGTCAATTGTGCTTAAGTTATGGTTGTGTGTGGATTTTAAGTTGCGGTATTCGTGTTTTTGGTATTTACAGGTATTTATTGCAAAGGTTGTATTATAAAGGCCCCATTCATTACTGCTAATGATAGGGGTCGTAAGGGTCTTGAAATGGGCTTGGTGGCTTAGGTTTTAGAAGTCTTCTCTTTCTTGCCTGCTTCGCCTGCTCGGCTTCTTCCTTGTCGAATTCAACTACTTGCTTGTTGGTGAACGTGTCTGATGCCCAAAGTTTTACTTTGTCGGTAAACCCTAATGCGGCTTGTGTATCGTCCAAGCCCTGTTCTTTGAGTTGTTCGGCAACGTTGAATAGATAGTCCTTTCGTTTCTCTTTGCCCAAACGACTAGCCATTTCATACGTGTTTTCTCGTAATCTCTTATAGTATTGCTCTGGATTCTCGTCGAGCCTACGGGCTTCAAGTAGTCGATCCACCAAAATATCAAAACGTTTCATCAAAGGCTCAAGCTCTTCCTCGTATGCCTTGATTGCTTTTTCCAAGATGTTTTTTCTGCTGGTGTCCTCTTTGATTTTCTTGCGTAGTTCATTCAGTTCTTTTGTCATTTTGGATTTCATGGTTTTGAAATTAGATGACAGCTCTGCAGTCTTTGTGGTTTTCACCGTTATTTCGTCGTCTAATTTCTGCTTTTGATTATCTAACTCGGCATTTTCTTTTCTCTGCTCGCTGGCCTGTATTTCTAAGCTCTGTATGGTTGCTTTGTAGTTGCTAGCCGTTCCTTGTAGGTCTTTTATCGTGGTGTTAAGTGTGACGACAGTGGCCCTTTGCTCGATAAGTTCGACCTCCTTCGTGGTTAGTTCTTGCTGCAGATTTTCTATCTGTCTGGTGTAATAGTTGTGACTACGCTCACTTTTCGGTTTTTTGGCTTCCTGCTCAACTTTGCTTACAAATTCTTGATGCTCTTTAGATTTTGGTAGGAATTTGGCTTGTAAGCCATATGCAGCGGCTAAGCTGTTAAAGTGCTCATAGAAAGCCGCTTGCATGACTTTTGACTTCCATGATTCGCGTGCTCGGATAAACCTATGGTTCTGCTTTTCCTCACTACGGTTGGGGAGTTTGAAGTCTTCTAATTTCGGTGGTTCTGATATCTTGTCAAGTCGAGCCTTATTCTTCGCGTAGTATTGTGATGCGAACTCAAATTCTTGGGCTGAAAAATCATATTTCCCAGTTTTCGTATTTTGAAGGTCAAGGAAGGCGTGGACGTGGTTTGTGGTTTCGTCCAAGTGACTGAACGAAAATAGAATGTCGTTGTTGGGAAAATTCTTTTGGTAGAATTGGTGCAAGGCTTTCTGTAGCAGGTCAGTGTAAGCCTTGGTTATTGCCAGTTTGTTGGGTTCAGGGATTACAAGGATGATTTCTTTAACCCTGTTGACCGTCCTTGATACGGCTCGATCTGGTGCGTTTTGCTCGATCTCTCGCTTCTTGGTAGTGTAGTTTTCTAGAAGGTCGATACGCTGAGCTACACGGCTGATTTTGTGCTGATTGAGTAGGGTGGCGTAGTCTCCGACTACCAGTGGCTTTTCTCCCTCCATCACAGATGTGATGTATTCTTTTATTTGGGTGGGTTCGGTTGCGTTGATGAATTTAACCAACTTGGATTTGAGTTTTCTCAGTTTTTCTTTTTCTGAGGCTATTTCATCAGACGCTTCTGTTGCTTTGAGTTTGGTTTGTAGTTGGTCGTTGAAGTCGGCCAGTAATTGCTCTGCCAGTTCTCTCGTTAGCACCTGCTCCACGCCACCAATAATGGCTATATTGGGGTGCGGTGGGTTGGGGTTGAATTCAAAGTCGTCATACTCGTTTTGGTCCAGCCTAAGCGAGTGTTTCAACGAGCTATCCAGCCCCTTCAGGTTGGAGTAATTCCTATCCCTTTTGGTCAATGTAATTGTCTTCAAATTGATATCATTCATTTAATCCTCAGTGGTGGGTTTGTTTTTCCTCTTGGTTTTTGCTTCTGTCCTGCCGACTAGGCACCTGCGTTAACCGTCACATCTTTTGCGTAGCAAAAGTGGGATGGTTAACATAGCAGGTATGCTTTTAAGGGCTTCTTTGAAAACCTGAGCCATATGCATATATTGAACCATATAAAAAATGTATATCAAGCATGATTGTGCTGAATGTTTTTGTTGGGGTGTGTGAGTTTGTGTTGGTTGTGTGTGTGCGTGCGGTTTAGTAATCTTTATTGTGGTTATCTATTATATTTGATATCTATATATTGATAACTAAAGCCGCAGGCGTGTGCGTGTATACACATGAGACGTGTGCAGGGGGCATTATGCGAGACGATTTGTAAAAAAAGATGGTGGTTTAGGGAAGGTCAAAAGCTCTTCTGGTGGGTAAGAGCTTAGGAGCCTTTAATTGTTGTTCTGGATTTTAACGTGTAACGCTTGCGATTTTAAGATTTTATCTCGTATTTTAGTTTTGATATCGCATCGTGTTTTTGCTTCGGGCTTGGCCCTGCACTGTATACGTCAAACGTGACCGTTCCTGTTTCATGTCCGACGATTGATGCAATGAGGATTCCGGGCACATCTGCACGTTGTAATTGCGTGATAACGGTCTTGCGGAAGCTGTGGAATACAAACTGGCTGTTATAGTTGAGGCTGGTCTTTAATCGCCCGAATTGCTTACTAAGAGCGTCTGAGCGGTTGCCGTATTTGTTTCCTGCAGGTGACTCAATCAAGAAACCGTCTTTTGAATTACGGATCAACCTTTCTACGGTGTCCTGTATCGCTGGGTGTATCGGGGTGTGTCGCTCGCTGGCGGCAGTCTTTCCATCGTAGAAGTAGAAGCATTTAACCCCTTCTTCGGTCACGATATCTTGGGCTTGAAGCTGGCAAAGCTCTTCAATACGTGCTCCGGTGTAAGCACCTAAAAGGACAAGATCTGTAAGGGTTTCGCGGTTTTTGGTGGCTTTTGCGGCTTCATAGAGTTTTGTAACGTCTTCCGGGGTGAATGCCTTCCTTTCCATTGATCCATCGTTCCTTTTGCTGCGGTTGACTGGGAAATCGTGCTTTTCAAAGGGGGATTGCTGGTCGCGGTGCAGTTTTTTGAAATTCTCGTCGTGTTTAATCGCCCATTTCCAAAAGCTTGACCCGGCGAAAAGGTATTGCTTTTTAGTCTTAATGGAAAGGTCGAGGGTATCGAGATATCTGGCAATGCTTTCGTGGTTGAGGTCGCGTTGCTCTGCCTCAAGCCACGCCCCCATCATTTTCAAGCGATTAGCCTGCGTATCTACTGTCTTTTGAATAATGCCCTTGGTCTTGGTCTGATAGGCTTCAAATGAGGCTATTCTGTTAGTTGTAATAGGTGACTTGATTTTATAGTTATGTGGATTGTCGAGAATTGACCTGATTTCTTCGATACTGCTGACGCTGATGGTTTGCCCTGCAGTGATGGCGTGGTGTTCTACCGCTTTATGTAATTTGATGTAGTCATTGAACCGTTCAATTTTCCTTTCGAGCGGAATTTCCTCGCCCAACTCATACCATTTTTCTTTGAAAGCCTGGGCGGTTGCAGGAGCTGAGTGCAACACGGTTATTGAATTGAAGCGGGCGCATCGTGCCGCATAGTCATGGCGTTCTGCATCACCTCGCCCATCATTTCGATCGGACATTTGAAATCGAAGCGTTTA
>NZ_JCBCUY010000070.1:0-8706 GCF_059862705.1 Pseudomonas sp. MF08817 | reverse complement strand
GGCGGCACATCCTGCTGAACGGGCATTACACCTTCCAGACTGACGGCAAGTTCATCGACCTGGATGCGCTCGTGGCGGGACTGGAGCTGGGCTGACGGAAATTTCTGGGATTCCGGCGTACAACCCCTTTATGAACACTACAGGCCACATAACATAAGGCGTCTAGACGACCTCAAAGGTTTAAAAAGGGAAAAGTAAAAAGCGCGGCTCTGCCGGGGCACCCCTACGGGGTTCCCCCACTTCGTGGCTCCCCCTCCGGTAATAATGCCCAGCCTGCCGGCTGGAGACTTTGTTTATGCGCTCCAAGGAGCGCTGTGACGCCTCTGCTAGCAAGGATCATCCAAACGCCTGCTGCGGGCTCACAGACGACAAAGGCGAGTAATCAGGGGATAACAGCGAGCCGGATTTCAGTGTCGTCCTGATAAAGTGATGTTGCTATTAATCTTGTCTGTGCAAGCATTCGCTCTGGATCTGATTCCAGGGAGTGGGGCCCCCCTCAGGGGGTCGAGCTGGGTGAGCGCGTAGCGCGAATGCTTTTGGATTTTTGTTCTTTTGTTCTTTTGTTCCTTTCCTATGGCCCTTCTATTGCTAAAGCAATAACTGCAGCAATAGAAAAGCCAATAGAACGACTAATAGGTCATACACCGCTGAAACAGATCTATAACGCTCCATCCCTTCGGTCTGTCATGGGCGCCCTGCGGGACGCCCAAGCCTTACGGGGGAGCGCCCCGTAAGGCTTTTAGGGTTTCCGACTCGCTGCGCGAGCCTCCACCCTCTTTCCTCTCCTGCGCCCTGGACGGGCTTGTCTCGAAAATTCACCCGCGTGCGCGCCCGGCAAAGCCGGACCAACCTGCATTCTGCCATTGCGCGACGTCTCGTTGCGGTCCGTTGTCCCTTTCTCGACTGCTCCATCGCGAATCCAGGTTGGTCCGGTTTCACCTGACGCGCACGCAAGCGGTGCGGCCGGATGCTGCGCACCCTGGTTTCGCCCTGGACGGGCTGCACCAGGGCAGAACGGAAAAATTTGGCCTGGGGGCCATTTTTCCTCACCCCCCTCGTGGGCTCGGGTGGTGTCTGTCCGGCTGTTTCCGCCGTCTTCGCCGGCGGTTTATCAGAGCGGCTAAGGCCGCTCTGGACGCGTTACCATGCGATTTTCGCCTGGGAGCAAACCTTATGCAGCGTTTAGCCAAACCCTCGGACTACGTCCGGCAAGACGTTCTCGGCCAATCGACCTACGTGCTTCCTTGGGAGCCGCGGCTGTGCCCGGGAAACCCTGCGGACGATCCCGAGCTGGGCGCTCAGCTCTACAACGACTTTGCCTGCAACGCCGCCCAGGGCGTGACACCACGATCACCAGGCGAACAGCTGGCCGACATCATCGGGTGGACCATCGCCACGCCTGGAGAGGCTGCCCGTGGTTTGGCGGCGGACCTCGCTGCGACCTACCAGGGCAAGCATCAGTTTCGACTGGAGGATCTGCAGCATTGGGACGAGGAAACCAAGCCGCATCGAGCGCACCTGATTTTTCACAATGAGGGATTACGTGCGTTATCGGCGAGGACCGTCATGGCTCTGCGTATTCGTGCTGAAGGTTTGTCAGTCCAGTAAAGCAGGTGATTACACGGGCTCCCCGGCCAGCCTTATCCGGTGCTGGTCCCTAATAAGGGACCAGTTGTGATATAATGAATACACGTATCACATAGGAGGCTACGACATGGCCACTTCCATCCGCCTGGCGCCTGAAACCGAGCAACGTCTCGACTTTTTGGCGAGCAGCACCGGGCGCACCAAAGCCTATTACCTGCGCGAAATCATCGACCATGGCCTGACCGACTTGGAGGATTACTACCTTGCGGCGGAAGTCCTGGAGCGGGTTCGTAAAGGTCAGGAAGCCGTGCATTCGGCAGCGGACGTAAGGAAAGACCTTGGTCTGGACGATTGATTACACCGACACGGCCAAGACCCAGTTGCGCAAGCTCGACAAACAGGCGGCCAAGCGCATCCTCGACTTTATGGATGAACGCATCGTCGGCCGCGATGACCCACGCAGCACGGGTAAGGCCCTCACCGGCCCACTGGGTGGGTTATGGCGGTATCGCGTCGGTGATTTCCGGGTGATTTGCGACATCCAGGACGGCGCCTTGCGGATTTTGGTGGTGCAACTGGGCAACCGCCGTGAGGTTTACCGGTAACTAAAAGCCATCCACCCACCCTTCCGCCAACTGATTACACTGTGCCATCACTACAAGGAGTAATACCGATGGCTGATTTTTTGATTGGTGATGTAAAGCAAGTGCGTGAGCTGACTCAGCAAAGCATGGTGAATAGCCACCTCAAAGCTGGTTGGGTGTTGTTGAGTGCGGTATCGGCCGCATCGCAGGAAATGGATGGCGCCGTGTCGCGTTATATTTTGGGCTGGCTGAGTGATGACGAGCCGTTGCCGGATTACAAGTACTAAGCAGTTCGAATAACGCCGCTTATGGTAAATCCCTGGTTCCCAGACATGGACAAAATCCAGCAGCACGCGATCACTCACCCTACAAAGACAACAAAGAGCACTAATCGCCTTGGGCTCAAAATCCAACCGCCACAACCGTGCTCATGCCCTCGCCAGCTATTGTGGCAGGCAACAAACTAACGAAATTTTTAGGAGCTACAGAAATAGTAAAATTACTCTATACAGGGATCGACTTGGCTCTAGAGCTTAACTGTCAATATTCATAAGCACCATTCTGAGTGTTTCCAGTTATTGTTAAAATTTTTGGTAAATCCACATAAACTCCAGGGTTTGTTACTTGAAATGTGCACATGACCACGTTAGGCATCGTTTCTACAGCATTCAAAATACTTATTTCTTTAAGTTTAAGGTTTTTCTTGTTGAGAATATCGCTTAGAAAATAATTGCATGAGTTTATTAGTTTTTTGTTGTACGCCTCTTGTGCTTTTTGCTCATTAGCCTGCTGCTGCTTTAATTCTTTTTGTTGGGCTTGCATGGCAGATTCTTCAGCTTTGCCTTCTGGAGAGTCCAAATATTTTTGATATTTATCTAAAACCTGACGTCGGTACTCTGCTGCGGCCTCTTGCTTGGTCTTCTCTTGTGCGACTTGATTTGATTTGGCCGAGTTAAAAACGCAACTCCAATTAATGTCATAGCCAAAATCACTTATGCACTTTGGATACTTTTTTGTTAGACATTGTTTGTCTACTGGGACGCGAGCAAGCACGTCTGGGTAAGCAGACTGATATATGCACTCAGGTGCATCACTCTTTAAAAAATCGAACGGCTCTCCTCTGTTAACAATCTGTTCAGTGTTAGAAGTGGTCGCGCAACCGCTTACGGTTATTATTAATAATAATAGTACTATTGACCTCATCATGCATAATCTCTTAATTATTGCGTTAAGTTGATTTCAGATAAAAACTACAGATTGCGAATCTTAACTCAGCGCTTCGCGCTTCGAAGCCAGCTCGATACATCACCATTAAAACTGGCGCAATCAGAGCGTGTTGCAAATTGCTCTAAACCGATTTGGGTAATTTCAAAATAAGAATTTTGAAGACCTTGCTTGACTAGATTCACTGCCGGCTTGCCTCTATAGTGTTCAATTAAAGCCCATTGCGTGGCAAGGATATTAAAAATCTCATCTTTCATGCTTGGCTTGTACTTTGAAATCTCACCAGATAAAGACATGCAATCTGAAATTCTTTGAATCGATTTTGTTTTTATGAACTCAATTGTATTTGGAAAATTATTATAGGCCGTGACTTCGGTGGTATTTTTTTTATTTCCCTTAAGCTCTTTTTGATCTTCTCGAATTTTTTGCATCCGGGCTGCTTCTTGGCGCGAATTATACTCCTGCCGCTGATCATTATCTGCGATCTGATCTTTTGCTTGCTGCGCATCAATCCAGTATTCGGAGTTGTCCTCTAAGCGAATTTTAACGATCCCGCCATGCTCAGTACTATGTAAAATATAAAATTTAAGTTCTGCTCTCGGGGGGAACCTCCCGCAACCTTGTTCTCCTTTACTTTGGACATAGTCGCGAACAGAGGTGTCGTCAGCAGTTGAGTAAGTCTTAACGAGACCACTTGCATCCTCCGGCGTTTCGCAGAAATAAATCGAGTTCCCCTGTTCAAGAAGCCTTTCGTCAGCAGCATTTGCAAGCCCGGTAATTATGAGAGCCATGGATGCAATACTTGCGACAGATGTGATCTTCACTTGGTAACTCCTAAATGCCCTAATACTCTGCTGCGCCTAACGATCAGGTTAAAAGGCTGTGCACGTAGCTCCGGAGAGCAAAGCGAACGACTTAATCCGACCCGAAGTAGGCAGCAAACTTTGTCTATATGTGTCGCCACTAATTTCGTAGACTTTTCCGAGCCTCAATTCTTAGCTGACAGCATTCTAGCAGCAGCGGTTGTGGGAGGGGGGGCTGTCACGCTGAGCGCCTCATCGCTGTCGCTTTAATCCTAAGTTATGCGACACACGCGCATCGTCAGGTTCTGAGGGCTTTCGTCTGTCGCATAAGTCAGTCGCAGGTGCTAGATTACCTGCAACGACTAATGCGACAGGTGTCCCCATGGAAAATGCAGGACAGCAGATTGGCTACGCTCGGGTTTCGACGCAAGGTCAGGAGCTGGAGCAGCAACGGATCGCTTTAGGGCAAAACGGTTGTCAGCGGATTTTTGAAGAGAAGGTCAGTGGGGCCAAGCAAGACCGCCCCGAACTTAGTCGGCTGCTCGATCACCTTCGCCCTGGTGATGTACTGACTGTGACGCGGTTGGATCGCTTGGCCAGGTCAACCACCGACCTGCTCCACATTGCAGAACGACTCAAAACCTTAGGTGCAGGTCTGCGTTCGCTTGCTGAGCCTTGGGCCGATACGACGTCTCCAGCTGGGCGTATGGTGTTAACGATCTTCGCCGGCATTGCTGACTTTGAGCGATCCCTCATTGGTGAGCGCACCAGTGCTGGCCGTGCTGCTGCCAAAGCTAAAGGCGTTCGATTCGGCCCAAAACCTGTTTTAACCCCAGAACAGATCGCCCATGCACGACAGCTGATCGACGGGGGGCAATCGGTTTCCGAAGTTGCACGGCTCCTAGGCGTTCATCGAGCCACGCTATACCGCGCACTGCCTCAATAGGTAGAACGGGAGAGACAGGATGAACAGCACGGATTCGGTACCGCGATTTATTGAGCCGGGCGACGACCAGGACGAGTGCCTGGCGCTGCCGCTCTACGTCACCCGCCAAGTCGATGACGAGACCCGGCGCGCTCAGGAGGCGCGCAAGCGGCTGTTGGCGGCTGCTGTACTGCAGTAGCAGAGGACCGACGCCTTAAACAACGGCTGAGCGTATGCAAAACAACCCCAAAAGAACGGTAGAAAAAGGCACGAGAACGGAAAAAGAACAGCAGGCGCAACGGATTAAGTCGGCTGAATAGGCGGGCAAGATAGGTGAAGTAGGCCTACCGGCCCACTTCACAGCTTGTCCATTCGCCTGCGGCTCAATGGAAAGTTTCGCGGGCGCGAAATGGTTACTTGGCCATTTGGGCACCAGTTGTATAACAAGTGCTATACAAAATTCTCCAGGTTTTGTGGGCTAAATCATTTGTTTTGTATCACAACTGTATAGCGTCAAAGAATTATTAGTTTTTAATAAATTTTTGAAAAATAAAGGTTTTTTCCATCGCCTGAGGTGCGTGATGTGTATTGAGATTTTGACCCTGTTAAGGGGGAAAATCTGGCTCTTCAAAGGGCGTAAAAATCATTCAGGTCGAAGACCGTGGCCAGTCGATGGCAGGTAAGGTGCAAAAGAGGTGCAGGGTGGGTGCAGGGTGGGTGCAGACCAGGTGCAAAACGGGTATAGAGCTGGTGTAAAGAGAGGCGGAAAGGGTGCAAAAAAAGCCATCGATCTACGATCCAGGGGCGGCGTTAACCAATCCAGAAACCAGGGCCGTGTTTATTGCGGATGCTTTAGCGACCGGCCATGCCGCTCATATTGTGGCCTCCATAGGTGTGGCTATCAGCGCATTTGGGGCGGCCAAAATGGCGAGTCTGACCGGGATCACCGTGGCAGATCTGGAGCAGCTCTTTGGTACCCATGGCGATCCGGACCTTTATCGCTTGATGAAAGTGCTACACGTGCTGGGGGTCAGTTTATCCGTGACTGCAAGAACGCAGTGACGCGTCACGTGACGGCACAAAACCATGCGCGACCCTTATATTGAGCTACACTGTGGCCCAATATAGGAGGACTACCCATGTCCACAAATGCTGTCGTTCGTGCTCGTATCGATGAGCACATCAAAGAAGAAGCCGCTGCAGTACTTGCGACAATGGGCTTAACGGTTAGCGATGCTTTCCGCATGATGATGACCCGTATAGCGCAGGAAAAGGCGCTGCCATTCGAGCCGTTGGTGCCCAACGCCAAAACCGTTGCCGCGATGAAAGAAGCGCGGCGCGGAAAGCTGCAAAAGTTCGCCACCATTGATGATCTGATGGCGGATTTGCATGCGGACGATTGAGAGAACCAGTCAGTTCAAGCGAGATTTTAAGCGAGAGGCCAAGGGGCCGCATCGAGCTGACTTGGAGCCGGGCGGCCTGTTCATCAAGATTGTCACTGCCCTGATGAATGACAAACCGCTGCCGGAAAAACATCGGGATCATGCTCTGACTGGTAACTGGAAAGACCATCGGGATTGCCATATCAAACCGGATTGGCTGCTGATCTACTGCAAGCCCGACGATGAGCGCTTGCAGCTTGTGCGACTCGGATCACACAGCGAGCTGAGCCTATGACCAGCCAGGCTAAAGAGTGTGACGCGTCATATGACGGTAGAGCACCATGCGTCACACCATAGATGAAGCCGCGTCACTGATCGGCAGAACGCGCCGGTCCATATACCGGGCAATGACCGAAGGCCGTATATCATATGGCTTAGAGTCCGATGGACGTCGCTATATCGACACCGCGGAGTTACTGCGTGTGTACGGTGCTTTCGAGCCAGCGTCACAGAGCGTCACAGTGGAAATGTCACACGGCGTCACAGTGACTGGCGACCTCGGGGAGATCATCGCCAGGGCGGTGGCAAAGGCCGTCGCTGAAGCGGTGGAGCCATTGCGGCAAGAGATCGAGAAGCTACGCCTTGATAATGCTGAGCAACGCCTTATTGAGCACAACCCTGAGCCTCAACCTGAAAAAGCGCCAACCCCGGGAAAGCCAAAATTACCCGGGCCTGCCAAGTCTTTTTCCGATCTACTGGCCGGACTGGCCGATTAGTCTCGACGGTGACGATCTAAACCCAGTCCGACCCACGTACATCAATCCAGTCATTCAGCCAGTGCCAAGGTGATCTGGTTGAGTCTGGCATGTGCTGCTTCCCAGCTCTCACCAGGACGAGCGCGTTTGGCAACCTCAGCGTCTGTCAGCTTGCCAAGCTTTTGCTTCACCGGCACGGATGTTGGTTCTGGTTTGATGGCAAAGATCAGATGGGTGACGGTGCGTCCGGTCTTGCGCTGTGTGTAGCTCACACGAATATCGCTGTATTCGTTGATTTGTGCCACGGCTGTATCTAGGACTCGCTTTTTAAAGTCCTTAATTGCCTTGTATTCGTTGGTAAGGCCGAGACTTTCGCGCAGATTAGCGAGTGCCAACTCGCGTTTTCCGATTGTGAGGTACTGCACCAGTAGCTCGTAGAGCCGTACAGCGTGAACGCTCGACATGCCACTGATTTTCTCCAAACGGTATGACGTGAACTCGGACTCGAGACGTGTGATGTAGGGGATCACCCGAGGGGCGAACGTCAACTGAATTCGGCCTGTTCCGTCGATGTAAGCCTTGTCGCTGATCCATCGGGTTGTGACAGTACGGTCCTTACCGGTGTCCGGATCGGTGTCATAGATCGTCACCGAGCGGTCGAACAGGTCGCCCATCGCTTCTTTAAGTTGTCCGTAAACCTTGGTTTCGTTGGTCCCGAATGCCTGAGCGAAATCGCTCGCTGCAATCGTGACTGGCTTATCTGGCGAAAGGCCCAGCTGTTCGTCGCGACTACGACTGATGGCAAACAGGATGATTTGTTGTTCGACCAGGTTGAGCCGGTAGCTAGCTTCGACAAGCCGGTTAGATTTGACAACAACTTCGCTTTTCTCAGCCATCAGTAGTCCTCGTGGGGAGATCCACCATAGCATAAAAAGGACTATTTAATACAAGTCCCTTAATACCGCAAATCTGTCCCTTTATGACCGCAAATCTGTCCCTTTATGACCGCAAATCTGTCCCTTTATGACCGCAAATCTGTCCCTTTATGGAGGCTGTATGCCACGTAATACGTGGCATACAGCCCGACTAAAAGCTTTTAAAAGCATTAAAAGCATTAAAAGCATTAGTCCGAGTTACCCACAGCCATTTTTCCCTCACATAACGAACAAGGAATGAATAAGCGCCGAGCTTGCGGATTTCATGACTATTCGGACACTTTAAGGCAGGCAGCGACGCAGGATTTATCACTATCACTGACCTCTTTTCTCGAAGCAAAGAGATCTTCGTGGCGCGTATATGACAACAAATCCCTCCCTTTATGGGGATGTAAGCCGGAACCCCAGAAATTTCCGTCACCCTAGTTGGGTGGGCTCAACACTCGTGTCACCAGCTACCTTCTGGAGAATCGAGCTCGGCCATCCCTCCCTGGACGGGCATCGCTCGACG
>NZ_JCBCUY010000007.1:0-165305 GCF_059862705.1 Pseudomonas sp. MF08817 | reverse complement strand
CTCGCAGTGGTTGCCGTTGAAATAGCATCACCATAATGGTGACGCGCTCCTGGGTACTCAGGTGGTTGTATTGGGTAGACATGGCAACACCTTACATCAGGCGTTGCACTTGCTCCTTGAGACCGCCCGATGTACTGAGGTAGTAATGTGAATGGCGCATACAGTTTGATGCCCATGGTCAGGCCTAGCAGCACCCAAGCCAGGCGAATGGGCCTGGATACATTCTTTCCGGCAGGTAGTTCTATGTGTGTTCGTGACGCAACGATGTGCCGGGCAACATATGAGGCAATTAGTAGAAAGACGAAACTTATCAGTGCGATAGTGGTGTTGTTTTGTATGGGCAGTGAAAGCGTTATACCTGCAAGAATTACCCCGCAGTTTATTGCTATCTTGTTTTGCGCGGCTGCACCTATGTTTTCAGATGCATAGGCTCTAATTAAATATCCCGCGACGCTAACCCCAATCGCCAGGCACGTCGCTCCGATCACAAAAAAAACCTGGTTGGGGAGCAAAATTAATGCGCTGCCCAGGGCGGCTAGCAAGGTCGCAGCTGGGATGGCATTGGCTTGCAACCGCGAGAAAAAAAATGGCGAGAAGACTAAAAAAAAGCGGCTGCCAAAGACGAGTATCGCGTTGGAAATAGGATCAAACCACACTGTGGCCCGCCCCATAATCGTGTACAGGGACGTTGCGATGATAAGTCTGACAAGGAAGGCGCCTTTCATTGAATTGCCTTGAGCGAGTTAAGGATTTTTATGCCATTGCAGTTGGCGTTTTCGCTGGCTGGATCGTTTGGCCGTTATATATATATTGCGGCGTTCAAGGTTCTGTTTTTCAGTTCTGAAGGTTTCAAAGGTAATTGCCATAGTCTTGCTCGAGAGATAGGTTGTGCCTCGGCCCTTTACTTCGGAATAGAAGTCTTGGGGTTTCCCGGAATTTGGTTGTTTGTGCTTGATTGGCGGCGACGCCAATGTTCAAGTTTATAATGGGGCGGGCGTGCAGTGCTTTGTGGTTCGCCAGAATAAAAAACGTGCCGGTGGTGGCGGCTGAATAAACTGGCGTCCACGAGGGAATGCCCTGTCTTATATTTTTAATCAAACCCGCGTCGCGAGGGTTGGTTGCTATCATACGTTCTCCGACCTCAGTATCGATGCGAAAATCAAGATGCAGTTGAATGCCGTAGGTTGGGTCGTATTGAATTAGTTTTCGCTCAAGATTTTTCGACAATCTCACGTTCTTTCCCGAGCGGAAGACGGCCGTCATTTGCGCAAGTTGGTGTAGTTCTGAATTATCGAGATGGTCAGTAACGTTTTTTGCAAGAAAGCACTGTGTGGGGGTGCGGGTTTTGTCGCGGCAGACCGTAAGGGCAAGAAGGTCAGTTGGTTGCGTTTCGTATAGATCATCGGAGTGGGGCGTAATCTCACCGTATCCGTTTCCCCAGTCGCGGTATTTTTCGGCTCCAGGCTTCAGAAACAGGGCCTTGTGATTTTCATAGGGGTACTTGATATCTCGAAGATGAAAAAGCTCGCACAGTGCTTCGTGAGTAATGAGCGCCAGGTAATAGTCGTCGGTGTGGAATATGCCAGTAAAGCAAACGGCGGAGATACCATGTTTTCCGACATTATCGAAGTAATACCTGTCGTCTCCCCGCAATGTCAGGCTGAGAAGTGAGATTAACTGTAGTTTCAGTGCATGGTTTGACAGGCACAGGTCATGATTTTTCCACCAGCTTTCGATGTGGTCGCAAACATACTCTACATTGCGTGTAATAACGCGTTCTTGGTGAAGTTGTTCTCTTATGAACTGTGGTGTCAGTTGCATTTTCAAGTCCCTTTAAAGTTGCTGTGGAGAAATCCATATCTCTTTTACAGGTGTTTTGTGCTGTGGAGTCGTAAGGTGCTCAGCTTCGCGGTACACAAAGAAATATTGAGCCAATCCGCATGGGCGTGGAGAGCTCCGTCAGGCGAACAATATTGTGAGGAATATTTACGGATAACCAGTCCAAGTGCAAAGAAAAGAGGGCTCCTACATCTTCGTGGGATTTTGCTGTCGGCAAATCAAAACAATATGTGGGCCACTCAATGTTAGAAGTTGTTCAACCAGCGACGTAGGCGTTTACGCGCGTTGGCGTAGGGTGAAGACGTGTTGAATTGGATCATGCGCCCCAGTGTCCAGCGGTCATACCAGGGGTGTTCGTAGAGATCAGCATTGCTTTGGTTTTGTATGAACGAAACGATTCGCCCCTTTGCCACGCACAGACGTTCGAGCAGGTGCCCATAAGCGATGCCCTCATAGTCTCGGTAGAACTTTTGGGCGAGCTGACCGAGTTCGTTACCTTTGAAACCTGTGTCGGGATAGTCGATGGGTTGCCCGGCGGCGCTCCTGTCTATCCATTTGAGAACCAACTCATTCCAGCCCACCAGGTAGGCGACCAAGTCGCACAGGCTCATCCGGGTGCCTTTGACGTGGCCCTCTAGGGTGCGCTCCATGGCCCGTTGCGCCGGGATGCTGTTCAAGTCTTCGATAAGCCGATCAAAGGTTGAGTTGATCGCGTCCAGCAACTGATCTTTGTTTTGCGGCACTGTCATTGGTTTTCTGCCTTTGTCGTCAACGCTTTGAGTTTCGCATCAAGATAGCTGTTCATGCCTGCGGCACATCAATGTGTTCGAGCCGATGACCCGCGGCACCGAGGCCGACAATGAGGTACGCAGTGTCGGGTTGGGTCTGTTTATCGTCAGGGAAATCGTCCAGTCCCATGGCGGGGATTTAGGGGTTAGTTCCCATGTGCAGGACGGAACTGCGTTCGATGTGTGTTTTCCGGGCTCTGCTGCGTCGCTACAACGCCGACCTACCGAGAATGGGTGTGGATAAGGTCGCTCTGGCGCTTAGTTTGTGGTTACTCGGGAGCGGATAATCGACGATACATTTCCTGTATATCAGCGACCTGTACTTCACAGGTCCAGCCTGGGGTAAGCGGCGCGATCTTTAAAAGATCAATGATGCTTTCCGTGGGGCCGGAGAGCTGGGCGTTGACTTTCCAATTGCGTCGATTGGCAGGGGCACGTCCACATATCCCGTTTCGCCAGAAAAACCATTGGAAGCAACACCAGTCGATTTATAAAAAATCGCTCTAAGGCAATAAAAATACATTCTAAAAAACTGTTATTTCTTACAGGTCTCAAGTGTTTTTAGCAGTGGCAGCCTATGCCCCGGTTGTCGAGTTTGCAGTTGGTGAGTTGACCCAAGGATTACTTGAAGAGAAGCAGTCATGGCCGGTGAAACCCTTGTGAGCCTGTTTGGGAAACAGGCTCGCTTGACCCCCGAGGCACTGGCGGTTGTCGGGGTAGACAGGACGTTGACTTACGCGGCGCTGGACCGGCTCAGCTCGCAGGTGGCGGCGTATCTGCAATCATTGGCCATCGGCCCGGGTGACCTGGTGTTAGTCCAGGCGCACCGCTCGGTCGAGTTGATCGTGGCCTTGCTGGCGGTCATCAAGACGGGCGCGGCATTTGTGCCGCTGGACCGGCAACTGCCCTTGGCGCGCAAGGAATACATCGCCCGGCAATGCAATGCCGCGTTGGTGTTATCCACTCACCCCAGCGATAGCTGGCCGATACTGGCGTGCCGGGTCGAGACCGTCGCAGGCATCCTGGCGTCGCCCACGGCAGTGCCTTTTCGCCCTGTCGACGTCAGCCCCACGGACGCCATGTACGTGATTTTTACGTCCGGTACGACGGGCAACCCCAAGGGCGTGGTGATCGAGCATCACTCGGTTTTGGGGTTGATCCGCCTGCACAACCGTGACCTGGAGATTGATGCCAGTAGCCGGGGTACCTTAATGGTGGTGGTGGAGGGCGTGGGCACGTAAGCCGAGAACCGCCTCGTGGCCTTTTTTGTACCGCGCAATAAAAGCACGCACCCACAGCGCCTGATCGCCGGTTTGCGCCACCGCCAGCCTCGAGCTCAGCCGTTTCAGCGGGCCCGGCCAGCGGCCGCTGGCACAGATCTGGTTTGAGCTGCTGGGCCACGGTGACGTTGACCCGGATGCGCATTTTTTCGAGGTGGGCGGGCATTCCCTGCGGGCGGCGGCGCTAGCGACTCAGGCGTCACGCCATTTTCGGGTGCCCGTGACGGTGGGGGATATCTACCAGCACCTGGTATTCAAGGCGCTGGCGGCGGGTTCGCGTCTATTGAGCTGTACCAGCACAACTACCACTGGGATCGCAGCCAGACGGCGGCCATGCTGGCGGGCAGCGCTATTGTCGAGTCGCGGTTCGAGGGGCCCGTGCTGGCCCGCTATCTGCAGCACTTGCGGCCCTGAGGGCGCGGGAGAGTGCGGGCACGCCAACGCGTGCCCTGAACGTGTCAGCCCTTGGCCGCCATCGCGGTGACTTCCACGCGCATGCCTTCGACCGCCAGCGCCGCCACGCCCACCGCGGCGCGCACCGGCCAGGGCTTGGCGAAGAAGCGCTGGTAGACCTGGTTGAACGCGGCGCGGTCGGCCATGTCGGTGAGGTAGATGGTCAGGTGTAGGACGCGGTCCATGGAGCTGCCGGCGTTTTCCAACGCCAGCTTGAGGGCCTGCAAGGTGCATTCGCTTTGCTCGACGATGCCGCCCAGTTCGAGGCTGCCATCGGCGCGCGTGGGGATTTGGGTAGACACCAGCAAACCGGCGAAACCGGCAACGTCCGAGGAGATGGATTGCGGGTCGGGGTCGGGCAGGAAAGTGAGGTCGTGGTTGGCCATGGGGGCTCTCGTGTTGGCTGGGGAAAGTCGGCGGCCAGTTTACATAAAGCCCACCCTCCTCGCGTCGTAGCAAGCGGGCTCGCCTGCTTGCTACTGGCCTACCCTGCGGGATTCCGCTAATGCCATAATGATGGCATTACCGACGAGCGGTCACACAGGATCTGGAAATGGCAATGCATCGCGCAATACCGGCAATCGTTCTGGCGTTGGCCTGCCACGCGGGTGTGGCCCTGGCGGACGACAACGACACCTACGGCTCTTTCGGCGCCCAGGTTACGGACGGCAGCAGCCTCAAGCAGTACAACCGCTTTCTCGACAAGTTGTTCGAGTCCGCCACCTGGGCCTCGGTGGGCTCGGTGCGCCAGGGCGCGCCCAATGACAACTTCGCGATGTACAGCGCGTTGTCCGGGGTGTTCGCCGGGATCGTCAAGGAAAGCGGCGGCGCCGACATCCCGCCTTACGCCAGCGACGCCCTGAACCTGAAAACCATCGGCGGCTTTCGCGCCTACGCCCGCCAAGCCACGCAGAACCCGGCCTTCGTCGCCGACGACACCTCCTGTGGCGCGGCGGTGACCTTTGTTTACCCGGCGGGCATCGCCGCGCTGTTGATCGTTGCGCGGCCCGTCTACGCCACCGGCTACGTGCCCACCCGCGAAGAAATCAACAGCATGGGCGTGGGCATCAACCAGCAAGTGACCCAGGACGCCGAGTACCTGAAAAAACTCTGCGCCAACCGCAAGGACCAGCAAGTGGTCCAGGGTTACTACAACTTCTACAACATGCTCAATGCCGACCTGCCCTCGACCCTGGCCAGCGTCGACAAGGACTACAACGCGCGCAACTACCCTTTCGTCGCCACCCTGACGTGCGGCATGGGCGGGCAGAACATGAACGTGATCGCCTGCTTCAAAAGCACCGACCTGAAGATCACCACCGACAACCAGGGCAAGCTCTACAAGATGTTCAACCTGGGCGACGCCGGGACGATCGACAAGCAAGGCCTGCACATCGACCTGCCCGAGCACTTCGCCATCGAAGCGCAGAACAGCCAGCAGACCCTGATCCTGGGTCTGACCATCAAGGACCGCGCCGGCAAGGTGGTGTACGCCGACCAGCAAGGCCAGTACGGGGTGATTTCGGTCAAGCACTGACCGGGGTTGGCGCGGCTTCGCGTGCGGCGGCGGTGGTGCCCGCGCGTTGCAGCCAGGCCAGGATGTCGTCCCACAAGGGCTGGGCGTCGGCGCGAAAGTAGCCCATGTGCCCGATGGCTGGGCTGCCAGGGCGCGGTTGCAGGTCGAGGCGGGTCAGCGGGACCTGGCCATAGGCTTTGACGAACGCATCGCACGAGCGCGGCGGCGCCCAGGGGTCGTCCACCGAGGTGGCGAAAACGCACGGCGTGCGCACGCTGGCGTAGAGCGGCACGACGTGGGCCATTTGCGGGTCGTCAAAGTAGTAGTGGGGGAAGGCGCACCAGCGCTTCCAGTCCTGATACACCCCCAGCGGCAAGTCGTCGCCCATGCCCAGCACACTCCAGGCCATATAGCCCTTGGCGGCCACCAGTGCCGGCAGCACGAAGGTCCACAGCAAGCGGGTTTTCCACGCCTCGGCCGGGGCCATCCAACCGCTCCAACCCGCGCCGCTGCCCAGGCTGTAGCAGGCCGTGAGCGCGTCGTGGTTGGGCAGCAGGCCGATGGCGTGGCCGCCGAACGAATGGCCGACCCAGTACAGCGGCAGCGGTTCCTCGCGCAGCAGGTCCACGGCCGCGGCCAGGTCTTGGTAGGCCCAGTCCAGGTACGACATGGCAAAGCCCTTGAGGGACGCCGGGCGTGATTGGCCGATGCCGCGGTAATCCAGGGTCAGCACATTAAAGCCCAGGCCCGCCGCGTGTTCGGCGAAACGCCGGTAGAAGCGCTGCTGCACCCCGGTGGCCCCGGCCACGATCAGGTTGCCTTTGGCAGTGCCCGCGGCCCTGTAGCGCACGGCGCCCAGGCGATAGCCGTCGCTGGCGAGCAGGGTGAAGGTGTCGGTATGGATCGGCGTCGTGGGCATGGTCGGGTTCCGTTCAGTGCCGGGAGGGGTTGGCTCAGCGGCCGGTGAATACCGGTTCGCGCTTTTGCAGCATGGCCATCACCCCTTCGCGGGCGTCCTGGCTTTTGATCTGCGCCAGCAGCGCCGCGTTGAGCTGGCTGAATGCCGCTTCATCGCACGCCGCTTGCGCGAGGAAGGCCGACTGCAACGTCGCCCGAACGGCCAGCGGTGCAGCTTTGGCGATGCGTTGCGCATACTCGATAGCCCGCGGCAGGGTTTGGCCGGGTTCGACCACTTCGGTGAGCAGGCGCATGCCCCGGGCCTGCTGCGCGTCGAAGGTTTCCCCGGTGAGCAGGTAGCGCATGGCGTCGGCCCACCCGGCGGCGCGGGTGAAGCGCACGGTCGAGCCGCCGGCCGGGGAAATCCCGCGCAGCACTTCCAGGTGAGCGAAGCGCGCCGTGGTGTCGGCAACGACGATATCGGCGTTGAGCATCAACTCGATCCCCGCCGTCCAGCACGTCCCTTGCACCGCCACCACCACCGGTTTGGTGCGCCGGGGGCCGGACACGCCCCAGGGGTCGATGCCTTCTTGCGGGTAGTGGAAGCCGCCGCTGGCCAACTTGGGGGTCAGCTCCATCAAATCCAGCCCCGCAGTGAAGTGCTCGCCGTGGGCGAACAGCACCGCGCACCGCGCCTCGTCCTGGCGCTCGTACTCCCCCAGCGCCAGGGACAGGTCTGTCAGCAGGGCACTGTCAAACGCATTGCGTTTGCCGGCCCGATCCAACCCGATAAAAAACAGATCGCCCCGTTGCTCGCGGGTTACCCGGCCTGCGCCACTGTTGTCCTGGCTCATTTATCACGCTCCTCAAGGTTACTGACCATTCGTTCGGTAACAAGAAATTAAACGAACGTTTGGTAATCGTCAAATTGAGGCGGGTAGGCGTATGCCATAGAATCACCGCCAGTGATCGCCAGTAGGAACCCCCCGTGCGCCCCTTGAAAATCCCCCGTGACGAACTGCTGCAACGCTGTGCCTGTACGTTCAAGCGCCTGGGCTACCACGGCACCACCATGGATGCGCTGGCCGGCGCGTGCGGCTTTACCAAGGCGTCGTTCTACCATCACTACTCGAACAAAGAGTTCCTGCTGCGCGACGTCCTGGAGTGGACGCACCAGCGCGCCAACACGCTGCTGTTTGCGTTGGCCTATGACGAGGCCCTCACGGCCCACGAACGCCTGACGAAAATGGGGCGCCGGGCAATGGGTATGTTCCAGGACGATGCGATTGGGTGCCTGATGGGGGTGATCGCGGTCGATGCCAGCTACGGCAAGCCGGAGTTGATGGCACCGATCCGCGCTTTTTTCGATGACTGGGCCAAGGCTTTTGCCCATTTGTTGGGCGAGCAGTTGGGCGAAGTGCAAGCCTTGGTCGTGGCGCGGCGCTGGGTGGCCGATTATGAGGGGGCCATTTTGTTGGCGCGGGTCTATGACGACCCGGCCTATATAGAGGCGGTGACCGAGCGGGCGTTGGCGCTGCTGGGGCCCGGCGCACCTCCCAGCCAAATTCAGTAGGCATACCTCAACGTCGTCATGAAGTTACGCGGCGCACCGTACAGGCCTGCCGCGGTGGTGGTCAGGTATTCCTTGTCGAACAGGTTGTTGACGTTCAGCGAAGCGCTGAGCGCCGGGGTGAGCTGGTACTTGGCCATGGCGCTGACCAGCGCATAGCTGCTCTGGCTGGTGGCGTAGCTCAGGTCGTAGCCGGTTTCGCTCTGCCAGTTCACGCCGCCGCCCAGGGTGAGCTTGTCCAGCGCGCCGGGCAGGCGATAGGTACTGAACAGCTTGACGCTGTTGCGCGGGATTTCGGTGACGATGCGCCGGTCGTCGTCGCTGAAGCTGACGCTGTAGGAGTAGCCCCCGCTCAGTTGCCAGCCTTCGCTCAGCTCGCCGTTGATCTCCAGTTCCACCCCTTCGCTGGTGGTGCCGTTTTCGGCCTTGTAGGCCTGGAAGCCATTGGGCGCCAGTTTGTTGCCATCGGCCACCGCCAGGTTGTCCTGCTCGACACGGAACAGTGCCAGGCTGGTGTTCAGGCGTCCTTCATAGAACCCGGCCTTGAGGCCCAACTCGTAGCCGGTGCCTTCTTGCGGGTCCAGGGGCGTGCCGCTGACGTCGCGCACCGAAGCCGACTGCGGATTGAAGATCTGGGTGTAGCTGGCGTATGCGGTCCAGGTGTCGTCCAGGTCGTAGACGAAGCCAGCGTAGGGGATGAACACGCCGGTTTCGCTTCGTTGGGTTTCACTGCGCACGCCGGTGTTGAGGCGGCTTTTGCTGTCGCGTTCCCAGTCCACTACGCGGGCGCCGAGGATCAGGCTGGCGGCGTCGGTCAGGTGCCAGCGCGAGGTCAGGTAGGCGCCGTACTGGGTTTCGGTGAGGTCGCTTTCGCCGATCTGCTTGAACTGCGGTTTGGGTGTACTGCCGTTCCAGTGGTAGATGTCGGGGATGCTGCCGTTGTAGCCCGAGCTTGGGCGCTGCCAGCCGCCGTAGTTGGGCGTGCCGCGTTCTTCCAGGCGCGACAGGGTCACGCCGGCGATCAATTCGTGCTCGCGGCCCAGCAGTGGGAAGCCGCCGGTGAGGTAGGCGTCAACGCTGTCCTGTTCGGGTGTGGCCTGCCAGCGGGTGGGCATGATGACGGCGCCGGCGCCGGTTTGCGGGTCGATGTTGCCGGACATGTAGCTGACCACCGTGTCGTAGTCGTTGCGCGCGTGGCTGTATTCGAGCTTGCCGCTCCAGCCGCTGTCGAAGTGGTGTTCCACCGAGGTGAACAGGGTGCTCTGCTGGCGATCGTAGTAGCTCCAGTCGGGCGAGGTGTTGAACGAGCGCTTGATGTCGGTGCGCCCACCGGTGGTGGTGAACAGCGGGAACCCCGTGCGCATGGGCGCGTTGGTGTGGGTGGTCTGCTGGCTCAGGCCCAGGGTCAACAGGGTGGTGTCGCTCAGGTCCAGCTCGGTGATGCCGTACAGGGTGGACAGTTCCTGGCTGAAACGGTCGACCCAGGCATGCTGCTCTTTCTGGTCGGCCACCAGGCGTGCGCGCAGGGTGCCGCTGTCGTTCAGCGCACCGCCCACGTCCACGCTCAAGCCGTAGCGGTCCCAATTGCCGGCCTCGGCGGCGAGGATCACCTGGGGCGCGGCGGTGGGGCGCTTGCGGATCAGGTTGATGGTGGCCGACGGGTTGCCCAGGCCGCTGATGAGCCCGGTGGCACCGCGCACCACTTCGACGCGGTCGTACATCGCGGTGTTCTGGGTGTAGTTGTCCATGTTCGCGGCGGTGGGCACACCGTCGATTTCAAAGTTGCGGATCGGGAAACCGCGGGACATGTACACCGTGCTGTCGGCCCCCAGGCTTTCGCGGATCACCGTGATGCCGGTGGTGGCGTCCATGGCGTCGGTGAGGTTGTCCAGTTTCTGGTCTTCCAGGCGCTGGCGGGTGAGCACCGTGACCGACTGCGGGGTTTCCTTGAGGGCCAGGTTCAGGCGCGTCGAGCTGCTGGAGGAGTCGCTGGTGTACGAGCCACTGCCTTCGGTGGTGGCCCCCGGTGCCTTGCCGGAAATGGTCAGGGCGCTCAGTTGCAGTGCGGTATCGCCCGCCGCCTTGGCCGGGATCAGCACATAGCCGCCATTGCTGCGGCGCTCGGCGTGCAGGCCGCTGCCGGCGAGCAGCCGCTCAAGGCCCTCTTCGACCGAATAGTTGCCTTGCAGGCCCGGGGTTTGCAGGTGCTGGGTCTGCTCGCTGGCAAACGACAGGGTGACCCCGGCCGTGGCGGCAAACTGGCTGAGGGCGTCGGCCAGGGCACCGGCGCCGATGCTGTAGTGCGCCACCTGGGCCTGGGCGACGGCCAGGGTCGGCAGCCCGGCCAGTGGCGCGGCGCTCAGGCCCAGCAGCGCCAGGTGTACAGCGCTGGCCAGGGGGCGGGCCGCTCGCAGAGAGAAACGAGGCATGGAAATGTCCTTGGGTGGGAGAGCACATATGCGGCGTTTATTGCCGCTTCAGTGCATGGCCGGATGAGAATGAAAATCGGCAACCCCCGCGCCAGGGTTTTTCATGCGGGCTCCACCCGCACCCAATAACGGGTCAAAAAACGTACCCGCACCGGCAGGGAAGTGGCCAGGTTTTCCAGCAGGGTGTCGCTGTCGTCCAGGCGAAACGCGCCGGACAGGCGCAGCCCCGCCACCGCGTCGCTGCACTGCAACACGCCGGGGCGGTAGCGGGCGATTTCGCTGAGCAACTCGCCCAGGCGCCAATCCACCGCCATCAGCATGCCCCGGGCCCAGGCGTCGCTGCCGGCGGGCAGGGCGCTGGGCGGGGCCAGGTCGAAGCTGCCTTGCTGGCCGGCGTCCAGGCGCAGCACCTGGTGGGGGGCGTGGCGCGGGCGCAGTTCCACCGCGTGCTCCAGCACCTGCACCTGGGTGTGCCCGGCTTCGCTGCGCACGCAAAACCGCGTGCCCAGGGCGCGCACGCTGCCGTGGCGGGTGTGGACGACAAAGGGCCGGCCGGCGGGGTCGGCGGCGGTCTGGATGAGGATCTGGCCGTGGTGCAAGTGGACCTGGCGCAGGTGGGCGCTGTAGTCCACGTCCACCGCGCTGTGGGTGTCGAGGTCCACTTGGCTGCCGTCGGCCAGTGCCACGTGGCGGCGCTGGCCTTTGGCGGTGCGGTACTGGGCCAGCCGCGCCGGCAACGGCTCCAGGGCCAGGGCCCCCCAACCGGTGGCGCCGGCCGCCAGCAGCACGCCCAGCACCTTGACCACCGCCCGGCGTTTGGCGCGGGCACCGGCCAGGGTGGGCAAGGCCACGTCCTGGGGCAGGGCGCCCAGTTGCCGTTGCAGTTTCTCGACCCGCGCCCAGGCCTGGGTGTGGGCCGCGTTTTCGGCCAACCAGGCGCGCCAGGCCTGGCGCTCCTGCTCGCTGGGCGGCGCGGCGCTCAGTTGTACGTACCAGGTGGCGGCAGCCTTGAGGACCTGGCGGTCGAGGGCGGCGGCCATCAGTCTTCCACCAGCAACAGGCAATGGGCCATGGCGTTAATCATGTGTTTTTTTACCGTGGTCACCGACACGCCCAGGCGCTGGGCAGTGGCCACGTAGCTCAGGCCTTCGAGCTGCACGGCGAGGAAAATCCGCCGGGTGCGCTCGCCCAGGTCATCGAGCATGGCGTCCACGGCGGCCAGGGTTTCGAGGATTTGCAGGCGGGTTTCGGGGGAGATGTCCACGGCATCGGGGCGTAGCGCCAGGGTTTCTAGGTAAGCCTGCTCCACGGCACGGCGGCGGAATTTATCAATCAGTAACGCCCGGGCGATGGCACTCAGATAGGTGCGCGGCTCACGAATGGCCTCGGCATTACGGGCCATCAGCACCCGCACGAAGGTGTCCTGCGCCAGGTCCGCCGCATCGCTGGAATTACCCAACCGCGCCCGTAGCCAACCGTTCAGCCAACCGTTGTGGTCGCGGTAGAGCTGGTGCAGCACAGGAGACGTGGAGGTGGGCATGGGCAGGGTCGTTATTGAGAATGATTATTTATTATTGTTTGCGAAAACCACCGAGCCTGACAAGTGCCAGGTGTCAAATGGCTATGACTGCGGTCATGGGAGCCAGGCTTGCCGGCGATGGCAGCTTCAAGATGGCTATCGCGGGCGGGCCTGCTCCCACAGTTGAACGGTGGTGTGGGTAGGATTTTCATTTTTCCTCTGTGGGAGCGAGCCTGCTCGCGATGGCGGCACTGAGTGGCCGTGACGAATGGCAGGGAGCGGACAGTGGCTCCCACTGGGAAGGGGGCGCTAGCGAGTCATCAGAGGAAGTGCTTGATTCCACGAAAATTGATGGCACATTGATGCGCAAATGAAATTGTACTGACATCACCTGTCAGTGCGTCTGCGTAAGCTCGCGTCATCTTCCAACGGATCTGGACATTCCCATGCCTTCCCCGCCCCACGACACCCTGGCCAATCGCCTGGCGCAGATCCTTGTGCAGTTGAATCAGGGCGAACCGGTGTGCCGCTATGACCTGGCGGACCGTTTCGGGGTCAGCGAGCGCACCATTTACCGCGACCTCAATCGCCTGGGCGGCAGTGTCGAGCGTCTGGCAGACGGGCGTTATCGCCTGAGCACGGCGTCCCAGGGTGCGCTCGACCCCCGGGACCTGGAGGTGTTTGCCAGGCTCACCGGGGTCAAGGGGTTGTTCCCCGACAGTGGCCACCGCTTTTTGCGCTCGCTGATCGACCCGCAGGCGCCGAGCCAGTTTCTGGTCAAGGGCCATCACCACGAAGACGTGCGCCCCCGCGACCGCCAGTTCCAGCAACTGACCCAGGCCATCGCCCAGCACCAGCGCTGCCACCTGCTGTACGGCGAAAAGCCCCGTGAGCTTGAGCCCTATCGCCTGGTCAACAACAAGGGCATCTGGTATTTGGCCGCCACCGAAAACGGCCAGTTGAAGGCGTTCAGCCTGGGCCGCATCAGCCTGCTGCGGGTGGGCCGCGAGACGTTCACGCCGTGCCTGACCATCGCGCGGCAGATCGAAGAAGACGACGACATTTGGTTCAGCACCACCAAGGTCCAGGTGCGCCTGAGCGTCGCCCCCGCCATCGCCTATTACTTTTTACGCCGCGCCGTGGTGCCCGCCCAACAGGTGCTGGACCACGCCGCCGACGGCACGCTGACCCTCAGCAGCGCGGTCGGCCACGCCAACCAGATTCTGCCGATCATTCGCTATTGGATGCCCCATGTGCGCGTGCTTGAGCCCGCGTGGCTCGCCGCGCAATTGCGCAACGAACTCGAACACTACTTGCAGCACGCCCCACCGCCCCCTACAGGAAGCCAGCCATGAATCAACAGGTAAACGGTCCCGACGCTAACGCACTGACGCCGCTGGACCCTGAGCTGTTGTCCAGCGAGCAGTACCAGGAACACCAGGCCGACGCCGTGGAGCAGAACGTCTTTGGTGGCGAAGAAAACGCCGTCGCCACCACGGCCCTGGTGGCGCAGTTCGTGCAATCGCGCGAGCAGCAGGCCGAGCGGCCGCTGGAAGACTGGCTGGACGAAGAATTCAGCAAACACCCGCACCTGTGGCAGAGCCCCGCCCAACGCCAGGCCAGCGCCAAGGAAGTGATCGAGTCGGTCACCCATGGCTACGCCGCGTCGCGCTCGTTGCACGAACACCTGGCCCGCGGCCAGAGCGAGGCGAGCTGGGTCGCCCGCGAGCTGGAAAAAGCCGCCGGTGTTGCCGGCAACGTGGGCGTCGGCCGCTACGCCACGGCCATCGACGTCGCCCTGGCCGAGGCCACCGCGGGCGCGCGGGTGATGATTACCAACAACAACGGCGATATCAGTTTTTCGCCCAACCTCGACGGCTACATCGCCGAGCAGCACCACGTCGATACGTTCAACATTGACGCGGTGACCAAGGGCAGCGAGTACCGCGCCCGGGTGGTCAACTCCAATGAGCTGAATTCGGTCGATATCCAGATCGTCGACGGCCAGGGCAACGTGGTCCACGAGTACCAGTCCAAGTACGGCGCCGACGCCGAGGCCACCGAACGCCTGTTCAAGCGCGGCGAGTACGGCGAGCAGAAGCGCCTGGTGCCCGAAGGCCAGGCCAAGGACGTGCCCGACAGCACCGAAACCATCGAAATCGACGGCGTGCAGTCCGAGCCCCTGAGCAAAGAGCAGGCCGGCGAATGGCAGCGCAAAGCCCGCGAAGAAGCCGAAGCGCGGCAATACGACTGGAACGACACCAACCGCATCAACATTGCGAAGAACCTTGGCAAACAGGCGTTGATCGGCGCCGGTATCGCCGCCAGCCTGCAAGGCGTGCGGATTCTGGCGCGCCGTGCGTGGAACCGCTTCAAGGGCCGCGAGAACCCGGCGGCCAGCGCCGACCTCAAGGCGTTCTTCGACAGCTCCCTGGACAGCACCCTGCAAGTGGCGACCCAGGTGGCGGTGTCTGGCGCCCTGGTGGTGGCGGCGAAAAACGGCCTGCTGGGCCCGGTGCTCAAGCGCACCCCGGCCGGGCGCATCGCCAACATCGCCTGCATCGCCGTGGCCAACGCGAAAATTCTGCACAAACTGGCCAAGGGCCAATTGAGCGGCGGCGAAGCGGTGGAGTTGATGGGGCAAACCACCGTCTCCACCCTGTGTTCCCTGGCCGCGGCCTCCAAGGGCGGGGCCATGGGCGCGAGCATTGGCACCGTGTTCGGCCCGCCGGGTATCGTGGTCGGCGGGTTTGTCGGCGGCGTGCTGGGCGGCATGGCCGGTGGCGTTATCGGCGAGCGCGCGTTCAACGCCGGTAAACACCTGGTCAAGACCGCCGTGGCGGTGGTCAACAGCGTCTCGGCCAGCCTGGCCGAAGGCGCGCGCAACCTGGCCAAGGGCCTGGGCAACTTGGCCAAGGGGTTGTTCGCATGAGCGCCGCCTTCACCGCGTTGCAAGTCAAGCTCCACGCTCACCTGGCGGCCGGTTACCCGGGGTTCTACATCCACTCGGGCGAGGAGGCGCGGGTTGACCGCATCCTGATGCGCCTGGGCGAGGAGGCAGGCCTGCACCTGATGGAGTGGAACCTGGCCTATGGCTGGGTCAATTTCACCACCAAGCAGCCGCGCACCGCAGACGCCCAGACCGACCTGGCCCATTGCCTGCCGATGCTGGCCGATGAAGACCTGGGCGACAAACTGATCGTCATCAAAGACGCGCGCCTGGCCCTGGAAAACCAGCCCCTGGCCATTGCGCGCCTCAAACAGTTGCTCAACCGCATCCAGCGCCATCACCGTGGCCGCTGCGCCGTGGTGCTGGTGGGCGAGAGCCTGTTCGTGCCGCCCCAGGTCGAAGCGCAAATGACCTTGCTGGCGCTGCCATTGCCGGGGCGCGAAGACATCCTCGCCCTGGTACAACGCTGCGCCAGCGAGCTGCCCCTGAGCATTCCCCGGGCGTTGCTGCCGCGCCTGGTGGCCACGTGCAGCGGCTTGAGCGAAGAGGAAATCCGCCAGGTGCTCGCGATGGTGCAGCCGTTGCACCCGCAACTCGACGACGGGGCATTGAGCCTGATCCACCACGAAAAAGAGCAGATCATCGCCAAAAGCGGTGTGTTGGAGATGATTAAGGTCGGCGAAACCGCCCACCACATCGGTGGCCTGGAAAACCTCAAGCATTGGCTCAAGCGCCGCGCCGAAATCTTCCGCCGCCTCGACGAGGCCGGGCAGGCCGGCGTCACCGCGCCCAAGGGCGTGTTGATTGCGGGCATGCCGGGCTGCGGCAAATCCCTCACCGCCAAGGCTGCCGCCAACCTGTTCCAGTTGCCGCTGCTGCGCCTGGACATCGGCTCGCTGCTGGGCAAGTACGTCGGCGAAAGCGAGCACAACATGCGCCGCGCCCTGACCATGGCCGAAAGCGTCAGCCCCTGCATCCTGTGGATCGATGAACTGGAAAAAGCCTTCGTCGGCATCGGCAGTGGCGAAGGCAGCGAGGTGTCGTCACGCCTGTTCGGCTACTTCCTGACCTGGATGCAGGAAAAAACCGGGGCGGTGTTCGTCATCGCCACCGCCAACAACATCAGCGCGCTGCCCGCCGAGCTGCTGCGCAAGGGGCGTTTCGACGAAGTGTTTTACGTCGGCTTCCCCAACGCTCAGGAACGCTCGGCGATCCTCGCCATTCACCTGGGCGAGGACTGGGCGGGCTTCACCGAAGCCCAGCAACAGACCCTGGCCGCGCTATGCCGCGACTACTCCGGGGCGGACATCCAGAACGCCGTGGGCGAGGCCCGCGAAAGTGCCTTCCTCGACGGCCATGCCCTGGCCCACGAAGACGTCGAACGGGCGATCCGCGCCACCGTGCCGCTGCGCGAAACCCTGCGCGAGCAGGTCGGCAAGTACGAAATCCTCTTCGAGAAACTCAAGCTCAAACCCGCCTCGCGCATCGACGGCTTGAGCATTGCCCAGATGATCCAACTCACCGACAGCCCCAACCCGGTGCGCCGCAACGAGGTGGCGTGCCACCTGGAATGCCCCGACGACCTGCTGGAAAAACTCAGCCGCGACCACGACCCGCAAGTGCGCCTGAGCGTGTACCGCAACCCCAACTGCACCGAACGCCTGCTGGCCGCGTGCCTGAGCAAGGACAAGCGCGCGGCGGATTTTGACCTCGAGGCCTACCACCTCAGTTGCCTGCACCCGCGCGCGCCCATGGACCTGCTGGCCAGTGAGCTGGGCAAGTGGAACGGCAGCGGCGAGCACATCCAGGAAGCCGCGCTGCTGGCCTGCACCCACCTCACCGACAACGTGCGCCTGGCGCTGTTTATCCAGAGCAAGCAGCACTCCACGCGCCTGGCTATTTGCCAGAGCAGTTGGCTGTCACCGCCCTTGCAAGGCCAGTTGCTCGACAGCCTGTGGGAGGTCAAAACGGTCAATACCGGCCTGCAAATGCAAGCGCTGATCGCCAACCCGGTGCTGGACCCGGCCCACCACAAGCGCATTGCCAACCACCCCGTCGAAGACATGGTCGATAGCTTGCTGGTGCTGGAGAACCTCTCGGAGCACGCCCAGGCCATTCTCGTGGGAGACGGCCGGCACTTCGAGGCCTTGGCGCAGAACCCGTGCATCGGCAAACACGCGCAGTTGTCGCTGCTGTTATCGGCGTTGCCGGAACACGCCAGCGAGGTGCTGGAGGCACTGAAACCGGACTCCACCTCGCCGTTCTTCCACCAGACCTATGAGTCGCTACCGTTTCGTAGTTGGCGCTTTCAGACGGTCTACCAGGCGCTGTCGAAGAACCCCAACCTGTGCCCCGAGGCGGTGAAAGTGCTGGTGGCCTTCGAGCAAAGCGATGAACTGTCGACGATTATGTTCAACCTGGCGCGCAACCCGGCCCTGCCGCCGAGATGGCAAATGGCTTTCGCGCAGGGCGATAACGAGCCGTTGAAACGCCAGTTGGCCGACAACCCCAACCTGCTGGCCGAGGTGGCGGTGCAATTGAACGAGCAAGGTGTCGAAGCCGCCGAACAGGTGGCAGGTACTGGCGCGGTGATGGGCGCCATGGGCTCGTTGATCCCTGGGGTCGGTGCTTCGGTCAACAGCGCGGTGCTGGCGGCCTTGCACAGCGTGGCGGCCGGCAAGGCCAAGGCCAAACCAGCCACCCTGGCCGACCTGCTCAAGGGCCATGCCGAAGGCCAGGTCGGCACGGTGAAGCTCAAGGCCGGCGGCTTCTTTGGCGCGTTCTTCGACTCGGGCAAACCCTAGGCCGACTGGCCAGGCTCCTCGGGTGGCACCTGGGGCGCGGGGAAGTCTGCCAGCAGGTCGCTGATCTCGGGTTTTTCCTGTAGCGGTGGCTTGAGCGGCGCCAGGCTCGCGAGAAACTGCGCCCACGGGTCGGGCCCTTGCGTGACTTGCGCCAAGGTGAGGGGCACGTTGAGGGCGTCGCTCAACGCCTGGCTGGCGCTCATCAGGTGTCGGTCAACGATGAGGCTGGCAATCTCGTCGGTGCGCGGGGAATTGAGGGTGTTGGGGACGAGCGGCAGCGGTTGATCCTGGGGCGCCGGCACAGCGGGCAACTGTTGTGCCAGGGGCCGCAGGCGCACCCGGGATACCGCATCGGCGATGGGCACCGTGCCGCTTAAATGGGCGCTCAGGTCGAACGGGAGCTGAATCACCGCATCCGGTTCGGTAGAGGTGAAGGCGTTGTGGTGGTCTTCGCTCAGGTCCTGACGGGCGACGATCAAAAACTGGGTGGCAAACACCTCGAAAATCTGTACGGCGCCCTGGTAGACACAGTGCAGCAGGAGGCCGTAGTGCGCCCTCGGCGCTGTCGCGGCGGCCGTTGGCGTAGCCAGGGTGAAAAAGCTCAGGTGCCCGTATTCCAAGGCTTCGCGTTGAGCCCGTGACAGTTGGGACAGTTCGTAGCAGAGGATCTCGATGTACGCCTGTTTGATTTTCATGACCTGGCTATCGAACGCAGCGGCATACAGGCTCTGGGCGTCGTTGAGCCGAGCAAACTCGCGGGACAGGCTCGGGTAATCGATCTGCCCACTGGGGCAGTGCCACTGTTGGGCGCGGTGCTTGAGTTGCGCGGCGCTGTGCAGCTCCACCAGCGAATACAACCGGGCATCGGCCGAGGGGGTGTCGCCGGGGCGCCTGGCCAGGAGGCGCTGTTCCAGGGCGGTGTTGTTGGGGTAGACCCGCAGCAGGTCGGCCAGGGCGCTCTGGTGCAGGGTCACGACAGGTTCTTCCAGGCTTTGCAGCGCCGCTATCAGCGCTTGGCGCTGGAGGTTCAGGGCTTTGATCGCGGCCCGGTAGTCCTTGGGCGGGAAATGGGCTTTGCGTTCGAGGATGCCATTGACCACCGCCCAATCGAGGATGAACTGCACCGCGGCATCTGAATCGAGAAAGACGCGGCGGGTCGCACTGATGGGGAGATGGCTTAGGGCAATGATGTCCAGGTAGGTCGCTTCATGGGATGAGCCCAGCCGCAAGTGCTCCAGGTACAACACGTGCTGCCTGACGATCAGCCAGATCTGCGAACTCATGTGCGGTGCCGAACTCTCGATGCCCCGCAGCAACAGCTCAGGCGCCGTGCCTGCGAGCAACAGGTGCATGGCCAGTGGGCGTTGTAGCCAGCCTATGCCGCTTTGCGCCAGGTGCTCATCCAGGCTCTGGTAGACCGCGCCGGAGCGCTTGCCCCAGTTGTCGCTGTCCATCAGGTCGAATCCCGCTACCTGGTTGCTGAGCACGGAAAAGTCGGGGTCCAGGCTCAAGAGCAGGGCCGTCAGGGTTCTCGCGTTGCGGTGCGCGCGGGCGAACAGAGGCGTGTCATCGCCTGGCGGCCAGGTCGTGGCCGTGCCCAGGCGTTCGGCCAGGTGCTGCGCCCGGGGGCTGTTGAGTATCCGCGCCAGCAGATAATCCCCTTCGGCACGGATGCCAGGCACGAATTTGTCCTCCACCTGGGCCTGGCTCAAGTAGTGCAGCAGGTTGGGGTGGGGCTCGGGCACCGTGGTGGCGATGATGCCCAGGATGTTCTGGCGCTCGGTGGCCGTCAGCCGTTGCACGGTGCTAAGGGCTTCCTGCAGGGCCCGCCAGTAGCTGCCCAGCAGGGGTGGGTTGCGCAGCTTGATGCGCAGCAGCCGCGTGCCCACTGCCGCCCGGCTGGCGGGGTGTAGCCCGCCGAGGCGGTAGAGGGCCATCAGTTGCTTGAAGGTGGCGCTCGCATCGCTGCTGATCTCCCCGCCCGTCTTGCTTGCCCGTTCAAACAGCGCCTGCGTCAGGTCATGCAGCCCCTCCACGGCCTGTACCGCGTCCTGTAGTTGTACGCGCAGGCCACTTCGTGTGCGGGCAGTGATGCGGCGGTCAGCGCTTAGCCGGATCGGGCTGTCGGGCGACAATTGATGGGCGCTGGCGATCTCCTGAAAACGTGGGTGTTGCGTCAATTCGCGCAAGTGCTGCGCGGCGGCCGCCAGGAAGGGGCGATAGGTATGCGGGTCGACCTCGATGACGGGCCAATCGTCCATTTCGCTCAGCGGTTTGTCGGTGGCCAGTAGGGCTTGGGTCAGGCTGTAGTAGTCGTTGTGGGCACCGATGTGGCGCTGATGGCTGCGCAGGTCGGAAGCGGAAAAAGCACACTCGCTGACCGGCACGAACGCGGGCGGCTGGCGTTGGCGCAGGCGGTAAATCAGCGCGTCGAGTTCATGGGCGTTGGTGGCCGGGGTGAGATCGTAGGCGTGCAGCAAGGCCTGGAGGCTGAAGGTGCGGTTGGTGTGCACCTCGATGTCGAGTTGGACCAGAAGCTGGTTCAAGGTGTGCCACGGCGCGCCCAGGCCCGCGTCGATCAGGGTGCCCGCCGGCAGGCTAGGCCTGGTATTGGCTGGCGCAACGGGGAAAAGCCCCTCCTGGGCACGGGCGTAGTAGCGGCGCGATGGCGGTATGGGCTGGCCGGAGTCGAGGGCGTGGGCATGATAGTCGCGGATTAACTGCTTGAGCTGCCTGGAAGCTGTGTCCATGGTCCGCGCCAGCCAGGAACCGGACCCCAGAATCACCCGCTGCTGGTTCAGGACCGCGAGGTCGATGACACGGTTTTCGCGCGAGGCCTGGTCACGGTGAGCGGCAAGCACCTCGGCCAAGTGTTGGAAGTCGCTGTATTGCTGCTCCAGCTCATTGTGGATTGCCGAGAGGGAGCGGCCCTGTTCGGTAAACAGGGGAAAGGCCTGTAGGCTGCCCAACTCCTCAAGCATTTGCCGGGCTTGCGGGCGGTTGTGCGGCAGGGGGTAGCCGTGAAACGCCAGGATCGACGCCAGGGGCAGCGCCGGTTCTGCTTCGTCGATATACGCCAGCCCCAGGTTCGCCACATCAATGCTGTGGGCCACGCTGAGGATGGGGTTGGCCAGCGCCCGCCAGCCGCTGTCATCGTCCAGGGTAAAGGTGACCGGGCCTGTTGGGGTGCTGGCCTGCAATGAAGTGCTGTGTAGCACCAGGCTGTCGAGCTTGAGCGCGTGGCGCTTGGCCCAATTGAGGAAGGCCGGGGCGTTGATGGCCTTGCGGTACACGCTCAGCCAATGGCCCAGGGTCGAGTGCTGCGGCACTGCACGCTTACCCGGTTCGCCCAGGCCTTGGGTGCCGGTGTTGGCCATGGCCCACAGTTCGTTGTACAGGTGGGTAATCAGGCGCGGGTCTTGTACCCCCGGCAGTTGCAGCCCGACGCCGGACTCCAGGGGCCAGGACAGCGGGTTGTGCTCGTCAGTGTCGAGGGGGGGAGATTGATTCATGCAGGGCGCTCCGTCGGCGAGCGCTCCACGGTGAAGCGCTCAGGCAGGCTTGATCCTGTTCGGTTGGCGGCGCCGCACATAGATGCCGGTTCAGCGCGGTGTGTAGCGGGTCTCGGATGGAACGGCAGGCACAGCGCCTGGGAGGGAGTAAGCCGCTGGGCTCAGACGCGCCACAGGTACCATGCGGCCACGGTACGGTGCGGGCTCCAGGCCTGGGCGAGCGCGCTCATCTGCCGGGCGGTGGGGCGGGCCGCCAGGCCCTTGAGGCGGCGATAGCCTTCGCATACGCCGAAGTCGTCGGCGGGCAGGATGTCCAGGCGTTCGAGGGTGTAGATCAGGAGCATCTCTACGGTCCAGCGGCCGACGCCGCGCAGGCTCACCAAACGCGCGATCAGCGCTTCGTCGTCCATTGCCATGGCTTCTGCGTAGCCAGGCACCAGGCCACTTTCGGTGGCGGCGGCGATGCCGTGCAGCGTCTGCAACTTACGCGCTGAAAAGCCGCAGGCGCGCAGGGCCTCAGGGGCGGTGGCCAGCAGTTGCGCGGGGCTGGGGAACGCCTGCCCGGGGTACAGCGCCAGCAGGCGCCCGAGAATCGCCTCGGCGGCGCGGGCGTGCAGTTGCTGATAAGCGATAGCCCGCACCAGCGCTTCGTAAGGGTCGCGGGTAGGTTTGGCGGCATGCAGGCACGGGCCGACGCGGGCGATATGGGCGGCCCAATCGGCATCCAGCGCACTGAGAAATTGGCTGGCGCGGTACAAGGTGTCTGCGTTCATGGCCTCAACCGGCCTTGCGCATCGTCAGGTTGATGCGCCGTGCGCCCAGCAACGGGTGCTCGCCGGCCTTGAGGGGCAGCACGCCGTGGTAGCGCAAACGGTCGGCGCCGCCCCACACCGCCACATCGCCGTGCAGCAGGGGGATGCGCAGGGCCTTGTCGCTGCGCTCGAAACCGCCGAACTGGAACACCGCGGGCAGGCCCAGGGACACCGAGACAATCGGGTGCTCGAAACTGCGCTCGTTGCGGTCCTGGTGCAGCGACAAACGCGAGCCGGGCAGGTAGTGGTTAATCAGGCAGGCATCGGCGGCGAAATCGGCAAAGCCTGCGGCCAACGCGGCGGCTGTGGCCAGTTCGCTGAAGGCCTCTGGCATCGCCGGCCATGGCGCCTCGCGCAGCGGGTCCAGTGGGCTATAGCGGTAGCCGCGGTGGTCGCTGGTCCAGCCCAGGCTGCCGCAATTGGTCAAGGCCACCGACAAGGTAAAGCCGCGCACAGTGACCATATGACGAAAGGGCGAAACGGCCTGAATCGCCTGTAACGCCGGCAGCAACTGATCCACCCAAGGCAGCGCAAACCCGCGCAACACCCAGGCCTGGGCGCCGATCTGCAGGGCGCTGGGCTCGGGCGTGTGGTGGGCGAACAGGTCCGGTGTGTGTGGGCCGTTGGGGGCTGGCATGGCAGATCTCACTCAATTGACCCGGTAGCAAGCGGGTTGTGGGGCAGTCTATACCCAGCGCGCCACGCGCATCACTGCGACTCTTGCGGTCTATGGCAGGGCTTTTGAATCGGCCGGTTATTCTGTAGCCTTGCGCAGCTTCAACGCTGTCCACCTGATGACTTTCCATTCTCCCGGCGGTATCCGAAAGGGTCCGGAGCCGGGTGTATACTCGACTTTCGCGCGAAAGCGCCTGCAGGTCTTGCGATCATGACGCACATTTCCGAACGCCTTCTGGTACAAGCCCACCTCGACGCCAAGCAGCCCAAACCGCTGACCGCCGCGCAAGAGGCCGATTACCGTGCCGCCATCGCCGCCGAGCTCAAGGCTCAGGACGCGGTGCTGGTGGCGCACTTTTATTGCGACCCCGTGATCCAGGCCCTGGCCGAGGAAACCGGCGGCTGCGTGTCCGACTCCCTGGAGATGGCCCGCTTCGGCAACGCCCACCCGGCCAAGACCGTGGTCGTGGCCGGGGTTAAGTTCATGGGCGAGACCGCGAAAATCCTCAACCCGGAAAAACGCGTGCTGATGCCTACCCTGGAGGCGACTTGCTCCCTGGACCTGGGCTGCCCGGTGGAAGAATTTTCCGCTTTTTGCGACCAGCACCCCGAGCGCACGGTGGTGGTTTATGCCAACACGTCGGCGGCGGTCAAGGCGCGTGCCGACTGGGTGGTGACGTCCAGTTGCGCCCTGGAAATCGTCGAAAGCCTGATGGACAACGGCGAAACCATCATCTGGGGCCCGGATAAACACCTGGGCACCTACATCCAGCGCAAGACCGGCGCCGACATGCTGCTCTGGGACGGTGCGTGCATCGTCCATGAAGAGTTCAAGTCCAAGCAGCTCGAAGACATGAAGGCCCTGTACCCGGACGCCGCTGTCCTGGTACACCCGGAGTCGCCGACCTCGGTGATCGAATTGGCCGACGCCGTGGGCTCCACCAGCCAGTTGATCGCTGCCGCCCAGAGCCTGCCGAACAAGACCCTGATCGTGGCCACCGACCGCGGCATCTTCTACAAGATGCAGCAGCTATGCCCGGACAAGGTCTTTATCGAAGCGCCCACCGCCGGCAACGGCGCGGCCTGCCGCAGTTGCGCCCACTGCCCGTGGATGGCGATGAACACCCTGGAGCGCACCCTGCAATGCTTGCGCGAAGGCTCGGGGGAGATTTTCGTCGACCCGGCGCTGGTGCCCCAGGCCATTCGCCCGCTCAAGCGCATGCTCGACTTCACCGCCGCCGCGCGGCTCAAACTGTCGGGCAACGCCTGAGGGTTTAAGCCGGATAAAAAAACGCCCCGACTGGTTCGGGGCGTTTTCGTGTAGGCGCTTTACTTTTTCTTCTTGGGCACCCGCACCACGCAGGTGTCGGAATAGATGTCGTGCCAACTGCGTTTTTGCTTGTCCACCAGCACCCAGAAAAAACCCAGGCCCAGGCACAGCAGCGATGCAATCGACACCACAAAGCGCAGCAGCGCCTGCCACAGGCTGATGGCAGTGCCGTCGGGGTTTTGCACACGCACGCACCACACCTGCATGCCCAGGGTCTGGCCGGACCAGGTCCAGAACTTGGCGAAGAAGCCAAACAGCACGAACAGCAGCACGGTGGACAGCAAAGGGTCACCGTCCAGGGCGCCGGACTCGGTCAGGGTGCGCATGCGTTCTTCGCCGATAATGGCCATTTGCACCATCTTGTACAGGCCGGCGGTGCAGATCAGCAGGGCGGTGCACAGCAGGAAGTCGTAGAACATGGCAGCCAGGCGACGGCCGAGGGTGGCGACGGGGAAGTCGCCCTGGGGCGTGAGCGGGTGTTTCGACATGACAGCCTCTGGCCAAAAAAGAAGCCATTTTACGGCTTTACGCCCATAAAAAAGCCTCTGATGTCAGCATCAGAGGCTTTTTGTCGAAGCGGTGAATCAGGCTTCGGCTTGTACTTCATCAGCCTGCATGCCTTTTTGGCCCTGCACGGCGACGAAAGTGACTTTTTGGCCTTCTTTCAGGCTCTTGAAGCCGTTGCCCTGAATGGCGCGGAAATGTACGAACAGATCCGGACCGCTTTCTGGAGTGATAAAACCAAAACCTTTCTCGTCGTTAAACCACTTGACGGTGCCGCTCTGACGTTGGGACATTTCTTATTTCCTTTGAAGCAATAAATTGATGGCAGCCTCTTTCGCAGGAAAGAGCACTGGGGCTGGTTGCAGGAAAGTAAGAGACGTCGAACGGGTTGTAGCAAACTTATGGCTACTGCCCAGGTCACGGTTCTAAGCGACCCATGCAAACACAGTTCGCGAACTCTACGCCAACTAATGGAGAAAAGACAACCCCCTCAAGGAGCCCGTTTTTGCTGGGCTTTGAGCCAGGTCAATGAGTGTGGTGGGTTTATTCGATAGTGCTGTTCAATTGTTTTCGTAGGTTATAAGCAAAGTTCACTATCGAAATAGTGAGCGCTTGTGTGCACTGTTTTATGGCGGTTGCGTTACAGATTAGTGCACTGTTACGCAACCGCGTTACTTATAGAAACAGTCAATCAACCACGGTAGTAGCGTTGTGGAACAAAGGGCATCTTGCTTACCACCATAGGTACTTGCTTGCCTCGCACAATCGCCCAAACGACGGTATCGAGCGCCAGGTAGGCGCTGTCCACGTAGCCCATGGCCAGCGGCCCACCGAGGGTCGGGCCGAAGCCGCCGCTGCACACGGTGCCGATGCTGTCGCCCGCCTGGTTGACGATCTCGGCGCCTTCGCGCACCGGTGTGCGTTCCTGGGGCAGGAAGCCCACGCGCTTGCGGCTCACGCCGTCGCGCTGCTGGGCGAAGATGGCCTCCGCGCCGGGGAAACCACCGGCACGCGGCCCGTCGGCGCGGCGGGCCTTGGAGATGGCCCACAACAGGCCCGCTTCGATGGGCGTGGTTTGGGCGTTCATGTCATGGCCGTAGAGGCACAGGCCGGCTTCCAGGCGCAGGGAGTCGCGGGCGCCAAGGCCGATGGCTTCGACTTGCGGCTCGGCCAGCAGGGCGCGGGCCAGGGCCTGGGCGTTCGCGGCGGGTACGGAAATCTCGAAGCCGTCTTCACCGGTGTAACCCGAGCGGCTGACGTAGCAGTCCACGCCCAGCAACTTGAGGCTGGCGAACTGCATGAAGGTCATGCTGTTCACCTCAGGGGCCAGGCGCGCCAACACCTTGACCGCTGCCGGGCCTTGCAGGGCGAGCAGGGCGCGTTCCTCGAACAGTGCCTCGATCTGGCATTGCTCGCCGATGTGCTGGCGCAGGTGCGCCAGGTCCTGGTCCTTGCAGGCGGCGTTGACCACCAGGAACAACTCGTCATTGCCCAGGTTGGCCACCATCAGGTCGTCGAGGATGCCGCCGTTTTCGTTGGTGAACATGGCATAGCGCTGCATGCCCACCGGCAGGTCGAGGATGTCCACCGGCACCAGGGTTTCCAGGGCTCTGGCGGCATTGGCGCCGGTGAGGCGGATCTGGCCCATGTGGGACACATCGAACAACCCGGCCTGTTCGCGGGTGTGCTGGTGTTCTTTCATCACGCCCAGAGGGTATTGCACCGGCATGTCGTAGCCGGCGAACGGCACCATGCGGGCGCCGAGTTCCAGGTGCAGGGTGTGCAGCGGGGTTTTCAACAGGGTTTGGGTGGACATGTGCAGCTCCTGAAAAATGCGCGGATGGGCGTGGCGGCCCTCAGCACTCGATGATGTTCACGGCCAGACCGCCACGGGCGGTCTCCTTGTATTTGCTTTTCATGTCGGCGCCGGTCTGGCGCATGGTGCGGATGACTTTATCCAGGGAGACGAAGTGCTGGCCGTCGCCGCGCAACGCCATGCGTACGGCGTTGATGGCCTTGACCGAACCCATGGCGTTGCGTTCGATGCACGGCACCTGGACGAGGCCGCCGATGGGGTCGCAGGTCAGGCCCAGGTTGTGTTCCATGCCGATCTCGGCGGCGTTCTCCACTTGCTGGACGCTGCCGCCGAGCACTTCGCACAAGGCCCCGGCCGCCATGGAGCAGGCCACGCCGACCTCGCCCTGGCAGCCCACTTCGGCGCCGGAGATGGAGGCGTTTTCCTTGTAGAGGATGCCGATGGCGGCGGCGGTGAGCAGAAAGCGCACCACCCCGTCGTCGTTGGCGCCGGGGATAAAGCGCATGTAGTAATGCAGCACGGCGGGGATGATGCCCGCCGCGCCATTGGTGGGCGCGGTGACCACGCGCCCGCCGTTGGCGTTTTCTTCGTTGACCGCCAGGGCGTAAAGGTTGACCCAGTCGAGCACCGACAGCGGGTCGCGCAGGGACGACTCCGGGTTCTGGCACAACTGCCGATGCAGCGCGGCGGCGCGGCGCTTGACCTTGAGCCCGCCGGGCAGGATGCCTTCGTTGCTGCACCCCGCGGCGACGCAGTCCTGCATCACTTGCCAGATGTTGAGCAACCCGGCGCGGGTCTCGGCCTCCGGGCGCCAGGCGCTTTCGTTGGCCAGCATCACCTGGCTGATGGGCAGGCCATAGGTGGCGCAGTGGCCGAGCAGGTCCTTGGCGCTTTTGAAGGGGAAGGTCAGGGGCGTGGTGTCTTCGACGATGCGGTCGGCCCCGGCGGCGCCTTCATCGACCACGAAACCGCCGCCCACGGAGTAATACTCGCGGCTGCGGATTTGCAGGCCGGCGCTGTCGAAGGCGCGAAAGATCATGCCGTTGGGGTGGAAGGCCAAGGGCTTGCGGATCATGGCCAGGTGTTCTTTCTCGTTGAACGCGATGCTGTGTTCGCCGAGCAGGTTGAGGCGGGCGCTGGCACGGATGTCGTGCAGGCGTGCGGCGACGGTGTTGGTGTCGACGCTGTCCGGGTGCTCGCCTTCCAGGCCCAGCAACACGGCCTTGTCGCTGCCGTGGCCTTTACCGGTGGCCCCGAGGGAGCCGTACAACTCGACTTTGACGCACGCGGTGGCCGCCAGCAGGCCATCGCGGCGCAGCCCTTCGGCAAACCGCGCCGCCGCCCGCATCGGGCCGACGGTGTGGGAGCTGGAAGGGCCGATGCCAATCTTGAATAAGTCGAACACGCTTAAGGACATGGGGGGCTCCTGGGGGAGCAGTGGTTAGCGGCAGGCTTCAAGCGGCAAGTCAGAGCGGGTGGGCTCTTAACGTGCAGCTTGGGGCCTGTCGCTTACGGCTGCCTTACGCGTAATTTTCTATGGAGGGGCAGGCGCACACCAGGTTGCGGTCGCCGAAGACGTTATCGACACGCCCCACCGGTGGCCAGTATTTGCCTTCCACCAGGGACGCCACCGGGTACACCGCTTGTTCGCGGCTGTAGGGGTGACT
Source organism: Pseudomonas sp. MF08817 (assembly GCF_059862705.1). Classification (NCBI taxonomy): domain Bacteria; kingdom Pseudomonadati; phylum Pseudomonadota; class Gammaproteobacteria; order Pseudomonadales; family Pseudomonadaceae; genus Pseudomonas; species Pseudomonas sp. MF08817. Next base: position 136,944 of record NZ_JCBCUY010000007.1, on the reverse strand, counting down.
CCACTCGCCGACGATTTCCGCGGCGGTGTGGGGGGCGTTTTTCAGGGGGTTGTCGTCCTTGTCCAGGGTGCCGTTTTCCACCGCGCGGATTTCTTCGCGGATGCGGATCATGGCGTCGCAGAAGCGGTCCAGCTCTTGTTTGGATTCGCTTTCGGTGGGCTCGATCATCAAGGTGCCGGCCACCGGGAACGACATGGTCGGGGCGTGGAAACCGAAGTCGATCAGGCGCTTGGCCACGTCATCGACGCTGATGCCGCTGCTGTCCTTGAGCGGGCGCAGGTCGAGGATGCATTCGTGGGCCACCAGGCCATTGCTGCCGGTGTAGAGCACCGGGTAGTGCTCCTCCAGGCGCCGGGAAATGTAGTTGGCGTTGAGGATCGCCAGTTGCGAAGCGCGCTTGAGGCCTTCGCCGCCCATCATGCGGATGTACATCCAGGTGATCGGCAGGATGCTGGCGCTGCCGAACGGCGCCGCGCACACCGCGCCTTCCTTGCGTGCCATGGCCGCGTGGCCCGGCAAGAACGGCGTGAGGTGGGCCTTGACGCCAATTGGGCCGACGCCCGGGCCGCCACCGCCGTGGGGGATGCAGAAGGTCTTGTGCAGGTTCAGGTGCGATACGTCGCCGCCGAACTTGCCCGGGGCGCAGAGGCCGACCATGGCGTTCATGTTGGCGCCGTCGATGTACACCTGGCCGCCGTGGTCGTGGATGATGCCGCAGATTTCGCGGATGCCTTCCTCGAACACGCCGTGGGTGGAGGGGTAGGTAATCATCAGCGCGGCGAGGTGTTCGCGGTGCTCGATGGCCTTGGCTCGCAGGTCTTCGATATCCACGTTGCCGCGCTCGTCGCACGCGGTGACCACCACGCGCATACCGGCCATGTTGGCGGTAGCCGGGTTGGTGCCGTGGGCCGAGGACGGGATCAGGCAGATGTCGCGGCGCGCTTCGCCACGGCTCTGGTGGTAGGCGCGGATCGCCAACAGCCCGGCGTATTCGCCTTGGGAGCCGGCGTTGGGTTGCAACGAGATGGCGTCGTAACCGGTGGCCGCGCAGAGCATGGTTTCCAGTTCATCGGTCAGTTGCTGGTAGCCGGCACTCTGGTCGGCGGGGGCGAAGGGGTGCAGGGCGCCGAATTCGGCCCAGGTCACCGGGATCATTTCGCTGGCGGCGTTGAGTTTCATGGTGCACGACCCCAGCGGGATCATGGTGCGGTCCAGGGCCAGGTCCTTGTCGGCGAGTTTGCGCAGGTAGCGCATCAGCTCGGTTTCCGAGTGGTAGCGGTTGAACACCGGGTGGCTGAGGATCGGCGACTGGCGCAGCAACTCGCCGGGAATGCGGCTGGCCACGCTGGCGGCGAGGGTGGCGAAGCCCGGCAGCGGCTGGTCGCCGGCGAACAGGCGCCATAGGGTCTCGACGTCAGCCTGGCCGGTGGTTTCATCCAGCGACAGGCCCAGGCGTTCGCCGTCGATCACCCGCAGGTTGATACGCATGGCGCGGGCCTGTTCGTGCAGGGCAGCGGTGCGGGTGCCGGTGTGTAGGCTCAGGGTGTCGAAGAAGGCGCTTTGCTCCACGGCCACGCCCAGGTCGCTCAGGCCTTGGGCCAGGATCGCGGTCAGGTGATGGATGCGTTGGGCGATCTGGGTCAAGCCTTGGGGGCCGTGGTACACCGCGTACATGCTGGCGATGTTGGCCAGCAGCACCTGGGCGGTGCAGATGTTGCTGGTGGCTTTCTCGCGGCGGATATGTTGCTCGCGGGTTTGCATGGCCAGGCGCAGGGCCGGTTTGCCGAAGCGGTCCACGGAGACCCCCACCAGCCGGCCCGGCATGTCGCGCTTGAAGGCGTCCTTGGTGGCGAAGTACGCCGCGTGCGGGCCACCAAAGCCCAGTGGCACGCCAAAACGCTGGGCGCTGCCGATGGCCACGTCGGCGCCGAATTCGCCCGGCGGGGTCAGCAGGGTCAGGGCCAGCAGGTCGGCGGCCACCGCCACCAGGGCGTTGGCGGCGTGCAGGCGTTCGGTCAGTGCGCGGTAGTCGAACAGGTCGCCGTTGCTGGCCGGGTATTGCAGCAAGGCGCCGAAGAAGGCGCTGACGTCGGTCAATTCGCGCTCGTCGCCGACCACCACGTCGATGCCCAGCGGCTCGGCGCGGGTGCGCAACACGTCGAGGGTCTGCGGGTGGCAATGGTGGGAGGCGAAAAACGCGTGGCTGTTTTTGTTCTTGCTCAGGCGCTTGCAGAAGGTCATGGCTTCGGCGGCGGCGGTGGCTTCGTCCAGCAGCGAGGCGTTGGCGATCGGCAGGCCGCTGAGGTCGCTGATAAGGGTCTGGAAGTTGAGCAGCGCTTCGAGGCGGCCCTGGGAGATTTCCGGCTGATAAGGCGTGTAGGCGGTGTACCAGGCCGGGTTTTCCAGGAGGTTGCGCAGGATAGGCGACGGCGTGTGGCAGTTGTAATAGCCCTGGCCGATGTAGGTCTTGAACAGTTGGTTCTTGGCGGCGATGGCCTTGATCGCGGCCAGGGCATCGGCTTCGCTCTGCCCGGCCGGCAGGTCGAGCACGCTGGTGCCCTTGATGCTGTCGGGGATCACGCTGGCGCTCAGGGCCTCCAGGGAATCGAAGCCCAGGCTGTTGAGCATGGCTTGCTCGTCGCCCTGGCGCGGGCCGATGTGGCGCGCGATGAATTCGTTGGCGGTGCTCAGGTTGACTTCAGTCATGGCGGCGCTCCTCAGGCTTGGGCGTTGGCTTTAATCAAGCGGTCGTAGGCGTCCTGGTCGAGCAACTGGCCGACCTCGCCCGCGTTGGCCGGGATAAAGCGGAAGAACCAGCCTGCGCCTTGTGGGGCCTCGTTGACCAGCTCTGGGTTGGCCTCCAGGGCCGCGTTCACTGCAACCACTTCGCCGCTCAGGGGCATGTACACGCCGCTGGCTGCCTTGACCGATTCGACGGTGGAGGCTTCGGCGCCTTTGTCGTAGTGCTGCAGCTCGGGCAATTGTACGTAGACCACGTCCCCTAGCGCGTCCTGGGCGAACGGCGTGATGCCAACGGTCACGCTGCCGTCGGTTTCGGTACGCAGCCATTCGTGATCTTCAGTAAACCGCAACTCGCTCATGGAAACTCCTTAGGGCCAGAATCGTCTGGTGGACGCCGATTGAATGCTCGTGCAGGGCCGAGCCGATGGGTAAAGCCCATAGCAAGAATGCGGCCAATAGTTTTATTGCCTTATAAAACAACAGGTTGGAGATCGCTGGCGATAAGCGAGAAGCCAGGGCTGTAGCGAAACCGCTACAGCTGTTGGGAAAGAAAAAAGTTTATGAGGATCAAAGCCTTGGGATACGGCTACGGAAGCGGCGTGTATCGATATCGTTCCGCTGTAGCGTTTTCAGTACGGCGGAGGTCGTTTTTGGCTGCGCCCTTTAGCAAGCGGGCGCGTATCAGCCCTTTGCGGCAATTCCATACTTGCGCAGCCGATGGGCGATGGCGGTGTGGGAGGTTTGCAAGCGGTTGGCCAGTTGCCGGGTGGAAGGGTAGCTGACATAGAGCTTCTCCAGCAGGTTGCGCTCGAAGGCTTCCATGGCCTGCTCCAGGCTATCGACCTCGCTGTCGCCCTGGCGCGCCACGGAGGTGCCGGCGATGTCCAGGTCGCCGATGTCCACCAGGCTGCTTTCGCAGATGGCGGCGGCGCGGAAGATCACGTTTTGCAGTTGCCGCACGTTGCCCGGCCAGCGGTTGCCCAACAGCGCCGGGTAGGTGCCCGGGGCGAGGCGGCACACCGGGCGCTGGATCTGCGCGCAGGCCTGCTGCATGAAGTAGCGCGCCAGCAGGAGGATGTCCTGGCCGCGCTCGCGCAGGGGCGGCACTTCGATGTTGAGTACGTTGAGGCGGTAGAACAGGTCTTCGCGGAAGGTGCCTTCGCTGACCATTTTTTCCAGGTCGCGGTGGGTGGCGCTGAGGATGCGCACATTGACCTTGACCTCGCGGTCGCCGCCCACGCGGCGGAAGCTGCCGTCATTGAGAAAGCGCAGCAGCTTGGCTTGCAGGTACGGCGACATTTCGCCGATTTCGTCGAGGAACACCGTGCCCTGGTTGGCCAGCTCCATCAGCCCCGGTTTGCCGCCGCGCTGGGCGCCGGTGAAGGCGCCGGGGGCGTAGCCGAACAGTTCGCTCTCGGCCAGGTTCTCCGGCAGCGCGGCGCAGTTGAGGGCCAAAAACGGCGAGCCGTGGCGGGTGCTGATGGCATGGCAGGCGCGGGCCACCAGTTCCTTGCCGGTGCCGGTTTCGCCCTGGATCAGCAGCGGTGCATCGAGGGCCGCGACCCGCTGGGCACGGGCCTTGAGGGTGCGGATCGCCGGGGAGTCGCCCAGCAGCGCATCGAAGCCTTCGGCGTGGTCGTGGTGCAGGGCCGAGAGCCGTTCGCCGATGCGGTTGGGCGGGTACAGGGTCAGCAGGGCGCCGGCGTCGGTGATGGGCGTGGCCTCCAGCAGCAGGGTCTGGCCGTTGAGGGTGATTTCGCGCAGCGGCAGGCGAAAGCCCTGTTCCAGCAGGCTGGCGAGCAGGCTGGCGTCGTCGAACAATTGCGCCACGCTTTGCCCCGCCGGCTCGCGGCCATACAGGGCGATCAGCGCCGGGTTGGCCAGCAGCACCACGCCAGCGCTGTCCAGGGCCAGCACCGGGTCGGTCATGGCGGCGAGGAGGGCGTCTAGCTGCAAATGCCGGCGCTGGCCAGGGAGGATGTCGACCACCGTCACCGCTTGCACGCCGCGCACGTTGAACAGCGCCTCGCGCAGCTCATCCAGCACCTGGGGGCTGAGGGTGGGGGCGTCGATGTAGACGTTGGGTGGCACCATTTCCACCGCATCCAGGTTGAGATTACGCCCGCCGAGCAGGGCCAGGACTTCCTGGGTGATACCGACGCGGTCGATGAAGCTGACGTGGATACGCATGGGGCGGCTGAGGTTTCTGGCTGGCGGGAGGCGGCCAGTATGCCTTGGGCTGGGGCGGGAGGTGAAACCCCAAGAGTGCGATCACTGACTGTGGGAGCGAGCCTGCTCGCGATGGCGGTGGTTCAGGCACCTGATGCATCAGGGGTAGACCGCTCCCACACAGGCTTTATTCCAGATGTTCAGGCTTTACCGGGTCGCCGGGTTTTACCCGTAGCTGTGCCTGCACGTCGCTGAACATGCGGTCGTAGTAGTTGTGCATCGAGCGGATGTCGGCTTCGTGGGGCACGCCGTATTTTTCGGCGATGTGGAAGGCTTCGCTGGCGAAGTTGTACGCCAGATCCCGGGGCAGGGTGAATTGCTCCTTGAAGTCGCGGCTGACGCGGTCCTTGCCGATGATGTTGCCGTGCATGGTGAACTGCATCGAGGCGCCATCCTTGGGGCTTTGGACGACTTCGTAGTCAATCTTGATGTCGTAGCCGAAATCGCCGGGTTGCAGCGGTGCACGATGGATATGCAGATGACCTGGCTCGAACGTGGCCATTGGCGTCTCTCCTGACAAGGCTGGGATGGGCCGGCGATGGGCCGGCCCGGTGTTACTCATTTATAGGTGATGCCCGGGGTGGCCGTGCTGATGCGGGTGCCGGCGGTGCCCTGGACGATGGCTTCGATGTCCGACAGTGAACCGATCACCGCGACTTTGCCAGTGTTGCGCGCGAAGTCGCAGGCCGCTTGCACCTTGGGCCCCATGGAGCCGGCGGCGAAGCCGAGTTTTTCGATCTCGTCGGGGTGGGCCTGGGCGATGGCTTTTTGCGTTGGCTTGCCAAAGTCGATGAACGCGGCGTTGACGTCGGTGGCGATCACCAGCAGGTCACCTTCGAGCTGTTCGGCCAGCAGGGCCGAGCACAGGTCTTTGTCGATCACCGCTTCGATGCCTTTGAGCTTGCCGTCTTCACCATACATGGTCGGAATGCCGCCGCCGCCCGCGCAGATGACGATGCTGCCCTTGTCCAGCAGCCACTTGATCGGGCGGATCTCGAAGATGCGCTTGGGTTTTGGGCTGGCCACCACGCGGCGGAACTTGTCGCCGTCGGGGGCGATGGCCCAGCCTTTTTCCGCGGCCAGGGCCTCGGCTTCGGCCTTGCTGTAGACCGGGCCGATGGGCTTGGTCGGGTTCTGGAAGGCCGGGTCTTTGGCGTCGACTTCCACCTGGGTGAGCAGGGTGGCGAACGGCACTTCAAAGTCCAACAGGTTGCCCAGTTCCTGTTCGATGATGTAACCGATCATGCCTTCGGTCTCGGCGCCGAGCACGTCCAGCGGGTAGGGCGAAACCTGGGTGTAAGCCGCAGCCTGCAACGACAGCAGGCCCACTTGTGGGCCGTTGCCGTGGGCAATTACCAGTTGGTTGCCGGGGTGGATCTTGGCGATTTGTTCGGTGGCGATGCGGATGTTGGCGCGTTGATTGTCTGCGGTCATGGGTTCACCACGACGCAAGAGGGCGTTGCCGCCCAGGGCTACGACGATACGCATGGGAGTTGTCCTTGTAGGTAGGAGCGAGGCTGGTGTGGGAGTGAGCCTGCTCGCGATAGGGCGGGAGCATTCAACCGGGATTAAGGCTGGCATGGCCCCATCGCGAGCGGGCTCGCTCCCACCCTGGCGGTGTTGCGCCAGGGTGGGCCGAACGAGCCGTTTACAGATCAGCCAACGTCGAAACCAGGATCGCCTTGATGGTGTGCATGCGGTTTTCCGCTTGCTCGAAGGCGATGCAGGCGGGCGATTCGAACACGTCGTCGGTGACTTCGATGCCGTTGGCCAGGTGCGGGTACTGTTCGGCGATCTGCTTGCCGATTTTGGTGTCGCTGTTGTGGAAGGCCGGCAGGCAGTGCATGAACTTGGTGCGTGGGTTGCCGGTGGCTTTCATCAGATCAGCGTTGACCTGGTAGGGCAGCAGTTGCTCGATGCGCTCGGCCCAGGCTTCAACAGGCTCGCCCATGGAGACCCAGACGTCGGTGTGGATGAAGTCCACGCCCTTGACCGCGGCTTTCGGGTCTTCAGTCAGGGTGATGCGGGCACCGCTTTCTTCTGCGTATTTTTTGCAGCGTTCCACCAGGTCTTCGGCCGGCCACAGGGCTTTTGGCGCGCAGATGCGCACGTCCATGCCCAGTTTGGAACCCACCAGCAGCAGCGAGTTGCCCATGTTGTTGCGGGCGTCGCCCAGGTAGGCGTAGCTGATGTCGTGGATCGGCTTGTCGGCGTGCTCCCGCATGGTCAGCACGTCGGCGATCATTTGGGTGGGGTGGTATTCGTCGGTCAGGCCGTTGAACACGGGAACGCCGGCGAACTTGGCCAGTTCTTCGACGATTTCTTGCTTGAAGCCACGGTATTCGATGGCGTCGTACATGCGCCCCAGTACGCGGGCGGTGTCCTTCATGCTTTCTTTGTGGCCGATCTGCGAGGAGTTCGGGTCGATGTAGGTGACGTTGGCGCCTTGGTCATAGGCGGCCACTTCGAAGGCACATCGGGTGCGGGTCGAGGTTTTCTCGAAGATCAGCGCGATGTTGTTGCCTTTGAGGTGTTGTTGCTCGGTGCCGGTGTACTTGGCGCGTTTGAGGTCGCGGGACAGGTCCAGCAGGTAGCGCAACTCGCGAGGGGTGTGGTGTTCCAGGCTCAGCAGGTTGCGGTTATGAATGTTGAACGCCATGAGGATTCTCCTTGGGTTTAGGTCATCCACTTGCCGAGGCCCTTCGTGGGGGCAGCGGCAAGCAGGCAGAGTCAGTGGTTAATTAATAGTCAATCGGGTCGCGGATGATCGGGCAGGTCATGCAGTGGCCGCCGCCACGGCCACGGCCCAGTTCGCCGGCGCTGATGGTGATGACTTCTACGCCCGCTTTGCGCAGCAGGGTGTTGGTGTAGGTGTTGCGGTCATAGCCGATCACCACGCCTGGCTCCAGGGCCACCACGTTGTTGCCGTCATCCCACTGTTCGCGTTCGGCGGCGAAGCTGTTGCCACCGGTCTCGACCACGCGCAGGGCCTTGAGGTTCAGGGCTTGGGCCACGGTGTCGAGGAAGCTTGCGTCTTCACGTCGCACGTCGATGCCACCGGGTTTGCTTTCATCGGGGCGCAGGCTGAAGGCGACGATCTGGCTGACCACTTCGGGGAAGATGGTGACCAGGTCGCGGTCGCAGAAGCTGAACACGGTGTCCAGGTGCATCGCGGCGCGCGATTTTGGCAGGCCGGCGACGATCACCCGTTCCACGGCTTTGTTCTTGAACAGGTTCAGCGCCAGTTGGCCGATGGCCTGGCGCGAAGAGCGCTCGCCCATGCCGATCAGGACCACGCCGTTGCCAATGGGCATCACGTCGCCGCCTTCGAGCGTGGCGTTGCCGTGTTCCTGGTCCGGGTCGCCGTACCAGATCTGGAAGTCGGCGTTGGTGAATTCCGGGTGGAACTTGTAGATGGCGCTGGCCAGCAGGGTTTCCTGGCGGCGGGCCGGCCAGTACATCGGGTTGAGGGTCACCCCGCCGTAGATCCAGCACGTGGTGTCGCGGGTGAACTGGGTGTTGGGCAGCGGCGGCAGGATGAAGCTGGTGTGGCCGAGGAAGTCGCGGAACATCTCGATGGTTTTGCCACCGAAGCTGTTGGGCAGGTCATCGGCCGATACGCCGCCGATCAGGAACTCGGCGACTTTGCGCGGCTCCAGGCTGCGCAGCCAGGAGCTGACTTCGTTGACCAGGCCCAGGCCAACCTGGTTGGCGGTGATCTTGCGCTCCAGGATCCAGTCCAGGGCTTCGGGGATGGCGACGATGTCGGTCAATAGGTTGTGCATTTCCAGCACGTCGATATCGCGTTCACGCATCTTGGTGACGAAATCGAAGTGGTCGCGCTTGGCCTGGGCCACCCACAGCACGTCGTCGAACAGCAGTTCGTCGCAGTTGTTGGGGGTCAGGCGTTGGTGGGCCAAACCTGGGGAACACACCATGACTTTGCGCAGTTTGCCGGCTTCGGAATGTACGCCGTACTTAACTTTTTCCGTGGTCATTACAGATCCTCCAGTTAACAAGAGATTACTTACTTACAAAGTCAGGAAGCCGTCGTAGAGCCCATAGGCCGCCACCAGGGCGCCAATGACCACTGCGGCGAAAATCAGCTTCTCGACAGAGGTGAAAATCGGTTTGCCCAGCTCATGCTTGGCCTTGGCGAACAGGATCACGCCAGGGGCATACAGCAGGGCGGAGAGCAGCAGGTATTTCACGCCGCCGGCATACAGCAGCCAGACCGCGTAGATCAGGGCGATGGAGCCGATAATCAGGTCTTTCTTGCGCTCGGCCAGGGCTTTTTCATAGGTCTCGCCGCGTACCGCCAGCAACACCGCATAGGCCGCCGACCACAGGTAAGGCACCAGGATCATCGAAGTGGCGAGGTAGATCAGCGACAGGTAGGTACTGGCCGAGAACAGGGTGATGACCAGGAAGATCTGCACCATGGCGTTGGTCAGCCACAGGGCGTTGGCCGGCACGTGGTTGGCGTTCTCGCGGCGCAGGAACTCCGGCATGGTGTGGTCTTTGGCGGCGGAGAACATGATCTCTGCACACAACAGCACCCAGGACAGCAGTGCACCGAGCAGCGAGACGATCAGGCCCACGCTAATCAGTACCGCACCCCAATGCCCGACCACGTGCTCCAGCACGGCGGCCATCGACGGGTTCTGCAGCTTGGCCAGCTCCGGTTGGGTCATGATGCCCAGCGACAGCACGTTCACCAGCATCAGGAACAGCAGCACGGTGATGAAGCCGATCACAGTGGCCTTGCCCACGTCCGAACGTTTTTCCGCCCGCGATGAGAAGATGCTCGCGCCTTCGATGCCGATGAACACCCACACGGTGACCAGCATCATGTTGCGCACCTGGTTCATCACGCTGCCCAGGTCCGGGTTTTTCACGCCCCAGATGTCAGCGGTGAAGATTTCCAGCTTGAACGCGAACACCGCGATCAACACGAACAGCACCAGCGGCACGATCTTGGCGACGGTGGTCACCAGGTTGATGAACGCCGCCTCGCGGATGCCGCGCAGCACCAGAAAGTGCACGGCCCACAGCAATACCGAAGCGCCGATGACCGCCGCCGGGGTGTTGCCCTCGCCAAATATCGGGAAGAAGTAGCCCAGGGTGCTGAACAAGAGGACGAAGTAGCCGACGTTGCCCAGCCATGCGCTGATCCAGTAGCCCCAAGCCGAGGAGAAGCCCATGTAGTCGCCAAAACCGGCCTTGGCGTAGGCGTATACGCCGCCATCGAGGTCGGGTTTGCGGTTGGCCAGGGTCTGGAACACGAAGGCCAGGGTCAACATACCGATGGCGGTAATAACCCAGCCAATTAGTACTGCGCCCACATCGGCACTGGCGGCCATGTTCTGGGGCAGTGAAAAGATCCCGCCGCCAATCATCGAGCCGACTACAAGTGCCACTAAGGCGCCTAATCGAAGTTTTCCGGGAGATTCTGACATTGCATGACTCCAATGCGGGAGAAGAGAGGCTACAGCGTAGATCCAGCGCTATTTCAAACAACTGACTTAGATCAGTGCATTGGTACATTCCATTGTGAATTAGGGAGTTAGGTGCTTTTGCGGGTATACCATCGCGTACCCGAGAAGCCTTTTGCAGAGGCCTCGGCAACGATAAAACAGGAATGGATCCTATTGCCGTGCGAGTTGAACTTAGACCCTTTTTCCTAATGTGCAAACTTTTCCAGAGGCTTTTTCTTTTGTCCGTCATTTATCGCGAGTAGCCCACATTTTTGAAAACTGTAGAACAATTCATAGACCCTTTTGTTCTAAATAAGCGGTGGCAGTCGGCGTTATCTAATAAACGCTATTAGTGTGACGATATTTAGTTCATGAAGGCTGCTAAGGTATTTTCGCCTTCAGCCATTTTCAGACAGAGGTCAGGATGTCCCAACCGGCACAAAAGCTTCGACTCAGTGCGCTGATTGCACTGGTAGTGGGTTCGATGATTGGCGGCGGGATCTTTTCATTGCCCCAGAACATGGCGGCCCGGGCGGACGCCGGGGCGGTGCTGATCGGCTGGGCGATCACTGCCGTGGGCATGCTCACCCTGGCCTTCGTATTCCAGACCCTGGCCAACCGCAAGCCTGAACTTGACTCCGGGGTTTACGCCTATGCCAAGGCCGGTTTTGGCGATTACATGGGCTTTTCCTCGGCCTGGGGCTACTGGATCAGTGCCTGGATGGGCAACGTCGGCTACTTCGTTTTGCTGTTCAGCACCCTGGGCTACTTCTTTCCGGTGTTCGGCCAGGGCAACACGCCGATCGCCATCGGCTGCGCCTCGGTGCTGCTGTGGGCCGTGCATTTTCTGGTGCTGCGGGGGATCAAGGAGGCGGCGTTCATCAACCAACTGACCACCGTGGCCAAGATCGTGCCCCTGGTGATGTTCATCGTGATCGCCGCCGTGGCGTTCAAGGCCGAGATTTTCACCCGTGACATCTGGGGCACCAGCAACCCCAATTTCGGCAGCGTGATGGACCAGGTGCGCAACATGATGCTGGTCACGGTGTTCGTGTTCATCGGCATCGAAGGTGCCAGCGTGTACTCGGCCCGCGCCGAAAAACGCTCGGACGTGGGCCGCGCCACGGTCATCGGTTTTGTCGGGGTGCTGGCGCTGCTGGTGCTGGTCAACGTGCTGTCGTTGGGGATCATGAGCCAGCCGGAACTGGCCAACCTGCAAAACCCGTCCCTGGCGGCGGTGCTGGAACACATCGTCGGGCCCTGGGGGGCGCTGCTTATAAGCATTGGCCTGGCGGTGTCGCTGCTGGGCGCGCTGTTGTCCTGGGCGCTGTTGTGCGCCGAGATTCTCTTCGCCACCGCCCGCGACAACACCATGCCGGCGTTCCTGAAAAAGGAAAACGCCAACCACGTACCGGCCAACGCGTTGTGGCTGACCAACGCGATGATCCAGATTTTCCTGGTGATTACCCTGGTCTCGGCGGGCACCTACACCAGCCTGATCTACTTGGCGTCGTCGATGATCCTGGTGCCCTACCTGTGGTCGGCGGCCTACGCGGTGCTGCTCAGCGGGCGCGGCGAAACCTACGAAGAAGCCTCGGGCCAGCGCCTCAAGGACCTGTTCGTCGGTGGCGTGGCCTTGAGCTACGCGGTGTGGCTGTTGTACGCCGGTGGGGTGAAGTACCTGCTGCTCTCAGCCCTGCTGTATGCCCCTGGGGTGATCCTGTTCGCCAAGGCCAAGCGCGAACAGGGCGAGCCGCTGTTTACCACGGTAGAGAAGGGGATTTTTGCCTGCGTGCTGGCCGGGGCGGGGTTGGCGGCGTATGGGCTTTATAGCGGCGTGTTGTCGTTGTGAGGCAGTGGTGCCGGGTGGGGGGCATCGCGGGCAGGGCCCGCTCCCAGAGTTGAACGGTGGTGCGGGTGCAATGTTCATTTTTCCCTTGTGGGAGCGAGCCTGCTCGCGATAGCTGCCTATCTGACTCAACACGCCACCGATTCAGGCCGCGACCAGATCCACAGGTTGCCCAGGCCCATGCCCGCGATGGCCAGGTAGATCGGCCAGCCGTGGTCGAGCATCACCAGCATCAATACCGCGCACAGCAGCATGCTCAGGGTGGCGCTGACCTTGGCCCGGCGCGCGACGATCCTACCGTTGCGCCAGTTGCTCAGGATCGGGCCGAACAGGCGATGGTTTTCCAGCCAGGCACTTAGACGCGGCGAGCTTTTGGTCGCGGCCCAGGCTGCCAGCAGGATGAACTCGGTGGTCGGCAGGCCGGGCACGACAATGGCGAGTAGGCCGATGCCCAGGCTGACATAGGCCAGTACCCCGAACAGGAGGCGGGCGAGTTTTGAGGTGGGTGGGGTCATAAATAAGCGCAGGGTGCGTCCTGATTCCCCTGTGGGCGCCGGCGTGCCCGCGATGGCGGTGGCCCAGCCAACAGGGCGGCTGGCAGATGAGTCGCTATCGCGGGCGGGCCCGTTACCACAGTGGGCATCAGGCCAGTTCAGGGGCGCTGGCGTAAGCCTGTTCCAGCAGCACGGTGAAACGGTTGAAGGCGGCCAGCGCACCTTTGTCGGCCAGGGCTTCTTCTTCCGGGCTCAGCTCCAGCTCATCGAGGATGTGGGTGAAGCTCTTCCAGCCCTCGGCACGGCCACCGGCCGGCTCGCCCAGGTGGCGGGCGCCGAAGGTTTCGCTCATGCCCAGGGCCACGGCGCGCTTGATAAGGAACGCGGCGCCGAGCTTGGAACCTTCGGAAACGAAGATCCAGCCCAGGGCTTCGGCCTTGCTTGGGTTGTGCACGGCACCGGCCACGGGGGCGGGCACGTCGGTGTTGAGGTCGGCGAGGTCGGCCTTGGCCTCTTCGGCGCGGCAGCGGGCGGCCAGGTCCGGGACGATGGCGATCAGTTGCGGGTCGTTGTACAGCGCCACCAGTTCGGACTGGAACAGGTACTGAGCAACGACGAAACGGGCGAAATTGGCCGGGGTCTCGAACGGTGCGTGGGCCTTGACCAGGGCATCGAGCTTGGAATGGGGCTCGTGGGTGATCTGGTTCAGGCGCTGGGAACGCAGGGTGGGACGCGAGGCATTGTGCGGGGCAGTCATGGGGAATCCTTGAGAATGAGATGCACTATCTAACTAGACGTACCAGAAGACGGAACACAGTAAAAAATCCTCACTGTGGCCGGTAAAAAAACAGGCAGGAGGCGCAATGCCACATCCTGTGGCATTGCCTGTGAAAGCAGGCTCCCCCCTACAGGCCGTCAGGTAATCAGATATCCCACGCCAGGTTGATGGCGAAGTTGCGGCCCGGTTGGCTCAGGCGATCGAGGTTGGCCGGGGCCAGTACCTCGGCTTCGCCACTGGCGTCGAAGCCGCGCACGTCATCCCACAGCCAGTATTTCTTGTCGGTGAGGTTGTACAGGCCGGCGCTGACGGTGAGGTCGTCGGTGACCTTGTAGAACCCGCTCAGGTCGAGGATGCCGAAGCCCGGGGTCTTGAACTGCTGGTTGATGCCGTCCGGGGATTTGAACGACTCGTCGTCCACGCGGTTTTTTGCCCGTACCACCGTCCAGTTGAGCACGGCGCCGTAGTTGTCCTGGTCGTAGCCCAGGCCGAAGACACCGGTCAGCGGGTTGATGCTGTTGAGCGGTTGGCCGTTGTCGTTGTTGCGCCCGTACAGGTAGGTCACCGAACCCTGGGTGTAGAGGCCCTGCGGCGCGCCGAAGGTGTCCAGTTGCAGGCGGCCCTTGGCTTCGATGCCCTTGATGGTGGCGTGCTTGATGTTGTTGGCCTTGAAGGTCTGCTCGGTGTAGCCGGGCTTGATCGCGTCTTCGTTGATGAAGTCGCGGTACTTGTTATAGAACACCGCCACGTCGAAGGTGCCGGCGTCGAAGCGCCCGCGCAGGCCGGTTTCCAGGCCACGGCTTTTTTCCGGTTCCAGGTCCGGGTTGGGCTCGACCACATAGCCTTCGGCGGTGTTCTGGAAGCGCCCGTACAAGGCTTTGGCCGAGGGGGTGCGGAAGCCTTCGGCGTACTGGCCGTACCAGGTGTATTGGTCGCTCAGGGCGTAGGTCAGGCCGAACTTGGGCGACAGGCGTTCCCAGGTCTTGTTGTCGCCATTGACAGTGCCTTTGCCGTCGGCATTGACGGTGTCGATGAAGGCCTGGGTCAGGTGCGGTTTGAGCTGGGTGTAGTCATAGCGCAGGCCGGGCAGGAAGCTCCAGCGGTTCCAGGTGATTTCGTCCTGGGCGAACAGGGCATAGCTGTTGATGGTTGGGTCCGGGAAGTCGCTGGCCTTTTTCAGGCGATCGGCGGGGCTGTCGGCACCCGGCCCGGTGCAGCGCATGCCGGCCTTGAGGCAGGTGCCCGAGCCGCGCCGCGAACCGGTGACTTTTTCCTGCTTGAGGGTGGCGCCGTAGGTCAGCAGGTGGTCGGTTTCACCCAGGCTGAAGGCCTTGTCGGCCTGGGCGTCGATCACCCACTGCTTTTGCTCGTAGCGGGTTTCGCGCTCGCGCATCACGTCCCGCACGAAGGGCACGTAATGTTCCAGGGTGGTCTGGCCGGTCTTGGCGACCTGATAGTTGAGGCTCCACTTGACGTGGTCGGCCACCAGGCTGTCGAGGGCGAAGCTGTTCTCCAGGCCGAAACGCTCGCGGCTGACGGTGTCGTTGCCCACACGTGAGCGGTACATGTTCTGCCCGTTGCCTTTGTCGAACGGCCCGCCGACCGCGCTCTTTTGGTTGGTGTCGCGGTCGTCCTTGTATTTTTCGTAGGTCAGGCCCAGGCGTGCGTCATCGGCGTAGTTCCAGCCCAGCTTGGCCAGCACGTTGGTGGTGCGGGCGTCTTCGGGGTTGGCGGCGGTGCGGTCCAGGCCGGTGCCGTTGTTCGTGCCGTAGGAGTCAGTCTCGTGGCCGTCGCGCTGGCTGAAGTGCAGCAGGGCGTCGAACTGCTCGGCGCGCCCGGCCACGGTGCCGGATTTGAGCCAGCTCTCGTCGGCCGAGCTGTAGCCGGTCTTGAGGCGGGCGCCGACATCTTTGCCGGGCTTGATGATGTCGTCCGGGTCGAGGGTGAAGTAGCTGACCACACCGCCAATGGCGCTGCTGCCGTGCAGCACCGAGGCCGGGCCGCGCAGGATCTCCACGCGCTTGACGATTTCCGGGTCGACGTAGTTGCGTTGGGTCTTGGCGTAGGGGCCGTTGAAGAAACCGTCCGGCACTTCGACCCCGTCCACCTGGGTCAGGACGCGGTCGCCGTCGATGCCACGGATGTTGTAGCCGCTGATGCCGCCGCGCTGGCCCGCACCGCCCACCGAGACGCCCGGCTCGTAGCGCACCAGTTCCTTGATGGTATTGACGTTCTGGCGGTCCAGGTCCTGGCGCTCATGCACAGTGACGGTGCTGGGCACGCTGTCGATGCTCTGTTCCTGGCGGGTGGCGCTGATGGTCATCTGTTGCAGGGTCAGGGTGCTGCCGGTGCGCCGCTCCAGGACGATGCTGTTGTTGCCTAGTTTGCGGTACGCCAGGTTGGTGCCAGCCAGCAGGCGTTCCAGGGCCTTTTCCGGGGGCAGGGAACCGCGCACGCCGGGGGAGGCGACGCCGGCGCCCAGTTCCGCCGGCAGGCCGACTTGCCACCCGGTGACCGCAGTGAAGGCGTTAAGGGCCGAGACCAGCGGTTGCTGGGCGATGGCGAAGCTGTAGTCGCCCAGGTTGCGCGCCGGCGGTTGCGCCGCAGTGGCGGCCAGCACGGGGGTGGCCTGGGCGCCGGCCAGCAGGAGGGCGGCGGTGAGCAGGGACAGGGTGCAGTTGTGTAGGCGTGAAGGTGAAGAGGACATCGAAAGCGCTCCGTGTCGCACGAATCTTATAGGTGGCAAATTCACACGCAAAATGCGAATCAATTGCATTGGCTATAACGAGACGTATCACCGCGCGCGATCGCGTAAAAATAATTGCCGATCAGTTGATGATGACCAGCGCCGGGAACTCGCGCAGGCGCGCAGAGGTGATGTGGGCCAGGGAACGCACCACATCCAGGGGCTGGTCGAGGCGGTAGTTGCCGGTCACGGCGACGTCGGCCAGCCGCGGGTTGTTGTTGACGATAAAACCGGGGTAATAGCGGCGCAGTTCGGCCAACACCTGGCTCATCGGGCAGTTCTCGAACACCAACCGGCCTTGGACCCAGGCCAGGTCTTTGTCCTGGTCGAGCATGGCGGGGGCGTCGAAGCCCTTGGGGCCGATACGGATGCTTTGCCCGGCACTGAGGCGGATGCGCGCGTCGTTGTAGTCGTTGCGCAGGTCAACGTCGCCGCGCTGCACCCGCACCTGGGCTTCGCCGTCCAGGTAACGCACGGCGAACGCAGTGTCGCGCACGCTGGCGCGCACCGGGCCGGCACTGATTTCCAGGGGTTGGGCTCGGTTGGCGGCGATCTCGAAAAAGGCTTCGCCCTGATAGAGGCGGGCGACGCGCTGACGCTCGTCGATGGTGCTGGAGAACGCCGAATTGGTGTTGAGCAGCACCTGGGAACCGTCCGCCAATTGCACGCGCTGGCGCTCGCCGACTACGGTCAGGTGATCGGCCTGCAGGCGCAGGGGCAGGTTGCTGAAACTGAGCAGGCCGACCAGCAACACGGCGGCGGTGGCCAGGGGTTTCCAGTGCGGGCGCAGGCGCCGCAGGCCGGTGACTTTTTGTTTGGCGCTTAAGGTTTGCGCGCAGTGCGCCACCTGCGGGCCGTCCCAGATTGCCTGCGCGCGGGCGAAGGCCTGGGCGTTGGCGGGGACGGCGAGCCAGGCGTGGAACTGGCGGGTTTGTGCCGCGCTGGGGCTTTGCATCACGATCAGCCAGTCCAGGGCCTGGTCCATGGCGCTTGCGCTGGCAGTGTCCGGCGCGGGGGGCGATTGGTTGGTGTCCATCACGGGGGTCCTTGGCAGTGTCTGCGCACGGCTGGTTTTTGGCTGAAGCGAGGCAACGGCGCCTAGGGTAACAAAATGTATTGGCGGGCACAGAGGGCGGCCGTGCCCCCTCAGCCAGGGGGTAAGGATCAGTGGTTCAAGCGATCCGCCACGCCGACGCAAATGGCCATGATGAGCTTGAGTTCCTTTTGCACCGTGCTCAGGGACACGCCCAGGTGTTCGGCGATCTGCTGGTAACTGTGGCCGTGCAGGCGGCTGAGGATGAAGATCTGTTGTTGGCGCAGGCTCAGTTGGTTGAGGCTCACGTTCAGGCGCTCGAGCAGTTGCTGGGCATGGGCGCCATCCTCGGCGCTGCTCAGGGGCGCGGCGACACTTTGCAGCACCGCTTGTGGCACGTCTTCGAGCAGGGTGCGCGACTGAATGCGCCGCGCCCGCAAGTGATCGAGCGCCAGGTTACGGGCAGTCTGGAACACAAAGGGCTCCAAGTGATCGATGGCCCGCTCGCCCAGGGCACGGGTGACCCGCAGGTAGGTTTCCTGGAGCAGGTCCTCGGCGGTGCTGTGGTTGTTGACCATGCGCTCCAGTGTGCGCAGCAGCGAAACCCGCTGGGTGAGGAACACCTGGTTGAAACGAGACTGACTCACAGCGCTACCCAGTGAAAATTTGCGAATGATAATGCTTATCAAAAGCGAAATTGGCAAGGGTGAACTGTGGTCTGCCGCCACGCCCCCTGTGGGATCAACTGTCTTACCCCTACCCTTCGTCACAACCACTGCGTGCCGCCATCGCGAGCAGGCTCGCTCCCACCTAGGAAAGATGAAAATCCCATCCACACCACCGCTCAATTGTGGGAGCGGGCGCTGCCCGCGATGGAGCCAATACAGCCACGGCATTACCGCCAACCCGGCCCACTCCCACAGGGCAGGCGTGGTGCCCGGCGCCTCAGGTGCGCTGTTGCAGGTACGCCGGGTAATCCGGAACGCGGTAGTCGTGGGCCTGGTCCATCAACGGGCTACTGAGCAGGTAGTCGGCGCTGGATTCGTTACAGGCCACGGGGATGTTCCACACGGCGGCGACCCGCAGCAGGGCCTTGATGTCCGGGTCGTGGGGCTGGGGCTCGAAGGGGTCCCAGAAGAAGATGAGCATGTCTACCCGTTGCTCGGCGATGCGCGCGCCCAGTTGTTGGTCGCCGCCCAGGGGGCCGCTAATCATGCTTTCCACGGGCAGGTCCAGGTGCTTGCTCAGCAGCAGGCCGGTGGTGCCGGTGGCCACCAGTTCATGGCGCGCCAGGCGTTCGCGTTGGCGCTGCGCCCAGCCGAGCAAAAACACCTTGCAGTGGTCGTGGGCCACCAGGGCGATGCGCTTGCGCGCGGCCAGGGTGGCGTGGGTGAAACCGATGCCGATCATAGGGTGCAGCTCCCGGCCTATTCGGCGTGGCACAGCGCCAGGCAGTTATCGAGCATGCGGTTGGAGAAGCCCCATTCGTTGTCATACCAGGCCAGTACCTTGAGCAGCTTGCCGCTGACCTTGGTGTGGTTGGCGTCGAAGATCGACGACAGCGGGTTGTGGTTGAAGTCGCTGGAAACCAGCGGCAGGGTGTTGTAGCCCAGCACCTTGGAATGCAGGCTGGCGGCCTGGAACAGGGCGTTGACTTCCTCGCGGCTGGTTTCGCGCTTGAGCTGCACGGTGAGGTCCACCAGCGACACGTTGATGACCGGCACCCGCACGGCCATGCCGGTGAGTTTGCCCGCCAGCTCCGGCAGCACCAGGCCCACGGCTTCGGCGGCGCCGGTTTTGCTGGGGATCATGTTCTGGGTGGCGGAGCGGGCGCGGTACGGGTCGCTGTGGTAGACGTCGGTGAGGTTCTGGTCGTTGGTGTAGGCGTGGATGGTGGTCATCAGGCCGCTTTCGATGCCCAGTTCGCGGTGCAGCACCTGGGCCACCGGGGCCAGGCAGTTGGTGGTGCAGGAGGCGCTGGAGATGATCTGGTGCGATTGGCGCAGGATGTCGTGGTTGACCCCGTACACCACCGTGGCATCGGCGCCCTTGGCCGGGGCCGAGATAATCACTTTGCGCGCGCCGGCGCTAAGATGGGCGGCCGCCTTGGCGCGGTCGGTGAACAGCCCGGTGCACTCGAACACCACGTCGATTTTCTCGGCGGCCCAGGGCAGGTTGGCCGGGTCGCGGATGGCGCTGACGGCGATGCGGTCGCCGTTGACGGTGAGGCTTTCCTGGTCGTGGGCAACTTCGGCATCGAAGGTGCCGTGGACGGTGTCGTACTTGAGCAGGTGCGCGTTGATAGCGCTGTCTCCCAGATCGTTGATGGCGACGATCTGCAGGTCTTGGCGATAACCTTGGGTATACAGTGCGCGCAGGACGTTGCGGCCGATGCGGCCAAAACCGTTGATGGCGATGCGTAAAGTCATGGGAAGGGCACCTGCTCTGAAATTTGTTGTTGGAATTACAAGATTATTCGCAAAAAAATAGAAAACAAGCCTTTTTAGTGGCAATATTTTGTTTTATCTACAACGAGTGACCTGAATCAACTGGTCCCAATGGTCAACCAATGCCGCGCCCGGCCACGCCGCGCGGTGTTATTGCCCAGCATAGACACACAGGTCGCCACATCCGTTAGCCTGGAGTTCTACACATGCATCCCCGCGTTCTTGAGGTCACCGAACGGCTTATCGCCCGCAGTCGCGCCACTCGCCAGGCTTACCTGGCCCTGATCCGCGGTGCCGCCAGCGACGGGCCGGTGCGCGGCAAGCTGCAATGCGCGAACTTCGCCCACGGCGTGGCCGGTTGCGGCACCGAGGACAAAAACAGCCTGCGCCTGATGAACGCCGCCAACGTGGCCATCGTGTCGTCTTATAACGACATGCTCTCGGCCCACCAGCCCTACGAAACCTTTCCCCAGCAGATCAAGCAGGCCCTGCGCGAGATCGGTTCGGTGGGCCAGTTCGCCGGCGGCACGCCCGCCATGTGCGACGGCGTGACCCAGGGCGAGCCGGGCATGGAACTGAGCCTGCTCAGCCGCGAAGTGATCGCGTTGTCCACCGCTGTGGCGCTGTCCCACAACATGTTCGATGCGGCACTGATGCTGGGCATCTGCGACAAGATCGTGCCAGGCCTGATGATCGGTGCTCTGCGCTTTGGCCACTTGCCGACGATTTTCGTCCCCGGCGGGCCGATGGTTTCGGGCATTTCCAACAAGGAAAAAGCCGACGTACGCCAACGCTACGCCGAGGGCAAGGCCAGCCGCGAAGAGCTGCTGGAGTCGGAGATGAAGTCTTACCACAGCCCCGGCACCTGCACCTTCTACGGCACCGCCAACACCAACCAGTTGCTGATGGAAGTGATGGGCCTGCACTTGCCCGGCGCGTCCTTTATCAACCCCAACACGCCGCTGCGCGATGCCCTGACCCGCGAGGCGGCGCACCAGGTGACGCGCCTGACCCGGCAGAACGGCCAGTTCCTGCCCATTGGCGAAATCGTCGATGAGCGCTCGTTGGTCAATTCCATCGTCGCCCTGCACGCCACCGGCGGCTCCACCAACCACACCCTGCACATGCCGGCCATCGCCATGGCGGCGGGCATCCAGTTGACCTGGCAGGACATGGCCGACCTCTCCGAAGTGGTGCCGACCCTGTCCCACGTCTACCCCAACGGCAAGGCCGACATTAACCACTTCCAGGCCGCGGGCGGCATGTCGTTCCTGATCCGCGAACTGCTCGGCGCCGGCCTGCTCCACGAAAACGTCAACACCGTGATGGGCCATGGCCTGAGCCGCTACACCCTGGAACCCTTCCTCGACAACGGCGAACTGGTGTGGCGCGAAGGCCCGCTGGCCAGCCTCGACGAACACATCCTGCGCCCCGTGGCCCGTGCGTTCTCCCCCGAGGGCGGCTTGCGGGTGATGGAAGGCAACCTCGGCCGTGGCGTGATGAAAGTCTCGGCCGTGGCCCTGGAACACCAAGTGGTCGAAGCCCCGGCCGTGGTGTTTCAGGACCAGCAGGACCTGGCCGATGCCTTCAAGGCCGGGTTGCTGGAGAAAGACTTCGTCGCGGTGATGCGCTTCCAGGGCCCGCGCTCCAACGGTATGCCGGAGCTGCACAAAATGACGCCGTTCCTGGGTGTGTTGCAGGACCGTGGCTTCAAGGTGGCGCTGGTGACCGACGGGCGCATGTCCGGTGCCTCGGGGAAAATCCCCGCGGCCATCCACGTCAGCCCCGAAGCCCAGGTGGGCGGGGCGCTGGCCCGGGTGCGCGACGGCGACATCATCCGCGTCGATGGCCAACTCGGCACCCTGGAGCTGAAGGTCGATGCCGCCGAGTTTGCCGCCCGCGAACCGGCCACCGGCCTGTTGGGCAACAACGTGGGCAGCGGCCGCGAACTTTTTGCCTTTATGCGCCAGGCGTTCAGCTCGGCGGAGCAGGGCGCCAGCACCTTCACCTCGGCCCTGGAGCGCCTTGAATGAAGCGCGCGCTGGTCGGTGATATCGGCGGCACCAACGCGCGTTTCGCCCTGTGGCAGGACGGCCAACTGGCCTCGGTGCAGGTGCTGGCCACGGCAGATTTCTTGAGCCCTGAAGCGGCCATCGGCGCCTACCTGCACAGCCTCGGCCTGGCCCCCGGCAGCCTCGGCGCCGTGTGCCTGGCAGTGGCCGGGCCGGTGGGCGGCGATGAGTTTCGCTTCACCAACAACCACTGGCGCCTGAGCCGCCGGGCGTTCTGCGACACCTTGCAGGTGGCGCAACTGCTGCTGGTCAATGACTTTTCGGCGATGGCCCTGGGCATGACCCGCTTGCAGCCCGAAGACTGCCGCGTGGTCTGCCCCGGTACGCCCGAAGCGCTGCGCCCGGCGGTGGTGATCGGCCCCGGCACCGGCCTGGGGGTGGGCACCTTGCTCGACCTGGGCGGCGGGCGCTGGGCGGCGCTGCCGGGAGAGGGCGGGCATGTCGACCTGCCATTGAGCAGCGTGCGCGAGACGCGCCTGTGGCAGCACATCCACGAACAAATCGGCCACGTCAGCGCCGAGACCGCGTTGAGTGGCAGCGGCTTGCCCCGGGTGTACCGGGCGATCTGCGCCGTGGACGGCCACGTCCCGCAGTTCGAGACCCCCGAAGCGGTCACCGCCGCGGCCCTGGCCGGCGACCCGGTGGCCCTGCAAACCCTCGAACAATTCTGCTGCTGGCTCGGCCGCGTGGCGGGCAACAACGTGCTCACCAGCGGCGCGCGCGGCGGGGTGTACATCGTCGGCGGCGTGATCCCGCGCTTTGCCGAGTTCTTCCTGCGCAGCGGCTTTGCCCGTTGCTTCGCCGACAAAGGCTGCATGAGTGACTATTTCACCGGCATCCCGGTATGGCTGGTGACCGCGCCCTACCCGGGGTTGATGGGCGCGGGTGTGGCGTTGCAACAAACGGTGTAGGCGTGGCGCTTGTGGGAGCGAGCCGGCTCGCGATGGCCGTTTGTCAGTCGATAGGGTCGGTGGCTGAACCACCGCTATCGCGGGCAAGCGGAGCGCGGCCCGGCCCGCTCCCACAGCGTTGGCAATAACAATAAGAAGGACCACTCAGTGACCCTCATCAACAAATCCATCCTGCTGGTCGATGACGACCAGGAAATCCGCGAACTGCTCGACACCTACCTGACCCGCGCCGGGTTCCAGGTGCGCACCACGGCGGACGGTGCCGGGTTTCGCCAGGCCTTGAACGAGGCCAGTTGCGACCTGGTGATCCTCGACGTGATGCTGCCCGACGAAGACGGTTTCAGCCTGTGCCGCTGGGTACGCCAGCACCCGCGCCAGGCCCAGGTGCCGATCATCATGCTCACCGCCAGTTCCGACGAAGCCGACCGGGTGATCGGCCTGGAGCTGGGCGCCGACGACTACCTGGGCAAACCCTTCAGCCCCCGCGAGTTGCAGGCGCGGATCAAGGCCCTGCTGCGCCGCGCCCAGTTCGGCCAGGAACGCCCCGGCGGCGAGGTGCTGCGCTTCGACGACTGGCGCCTGGACATGGTCAGCCATCGCCTGTTTCACGCCGACGGCGAAGAAGTGCTGCTCTCCGGCGCCGACTTCGCCCTGCTCAAGCTGTTTCTCGACCACCCGCAGCAGATCCTCGACCGCGACACCATCGGCAATGCCACCCGGGGCCGCGAGCTGATGCCCCTGGACCGCATCGTCGACATGGCCGTCAGCCGCTTGCGCCAGCGCCTGCGCGACACCGACAAACCGCCCCGGCTGATCCGCACCGTGCGCGGCAGCGGCTACCAATTGGCGGCTAACGTGGTGCCCGGCAATGGCCTCTGAGGGGTTGGCCCGCTTGGCCAGGCGCCTGCCGGTGCCGCGTTCGCTGCTGGGGCGCATGCTCCTGCTGACCCTGCTGGCGGTGCTGTTCGCCCAGGGGTTGTCGAGTGTGATCTGGGTGTCGCAACTGCGCGCCACCCAGCTCGAAGGCCTGGTCACCAGCGCCCGCAGCCTGGCCCATTCGATGACCGCTAGCGTCAGCTATTTCCGCTCGTTGCCGGTGGCCTACCGACCGTTGGTGCTGGACCAGTTGCGCAGCATGGGTGGCACGCGGTTTGTCGTGACCCTCAACGACAAACCCTTGGACATGCAGGTGCTGCCCGCCACGCCGCGCAAGCGCGCAGTGCTTGCGGCAGTGGACGCGGTGCTGCGCCAATCCCTGGGCAACGACACCGATATGTCCGTGCAATTCGTCAGCCCCAACGACCTGCGTATTTTCAACGGTGGCCTCAAGCTCGATGAATTGCCGCGTTCCTGGGCCCACTACGCGCTGACCCTGGAACCGGTGAACCCGCCGGTGCTGGTGACGCAGATCCAGTTGGCACCGGGGGAGTGGCTGTACATCGCCTCTTTGCTGCCCGAGCCCTACACCAGCCTCGAAGAACAGGGCCTGCCGTCCCAGCAGGTGTGGTTCATCCTGCTCACCAGCGGTTTTTTGCTGTTGTTCATCGGCCTGCTGGTGCACTGGCAGAGCCGCCCCCTCAAGCGCCTGGCGCGCACCGCGCGGGACATGTCCCTGGGCGCCGAAGTGGAACCGGTGGTGGAGGGCGGTGGCAGCGAGGTGGTGGAGGTCAGCCGCGCTTTCAATGCGATGCGCGAACGCATCAGCCGCTACCTGACCGAACGCAGCCAGTTGTTCAGCGCCATTTCCCATGACCTGCGCACCCCCATCACGCGCCTGCGCCTGCGGGTGGAGCTGCTCGAAGACGAGCAACTGCAAGCCAAGTTCGGCCGCGACCTGGATGAGCTGGAGCTTTTGGTCAAGGGCGCCTTGCAGTGCGTCAAGGACACCGACATCCACGAAAACATCGAGCCGGTGGACCTCAACCAAGTGCTCGACTGCCTGGTCGAGCCCTACCTGGCGCCCACCGGCAATGGCCGCGTGACCCAGCAGGGGCGGGCGGCGGCGCCGTATCCGGGCAAACCCCTGGCCCTCAAGCGCTGCATTGGCAACCTGATCGACAACGCCCTCAAGTACGGGCAACGGGCCCACCTGCATATCGATGACGACGACACGGCGTTCATCCTCCACGTTGACGACGAAGGCCCTGGCGTGCCCCAGCAACGCCTGGAGCAGTGCTTCGAGCCGCACTTTCGCCTGGCCGGCAAGCAGCAGGGTTACGGCCTGGGCCTGGGCATCGCACGCAACATCGCCCACAGCCACGGCGGCGAAGTGAGCCTGCAAAACCTGCGTGAAGGCGGTTTGCGCGTGACCCTGCATTTGCCGCGCAGCACCGAGTAAACCCCCCGCTTGCTACGGGCCGTGTGAATGTCACCGTCCCGTGACATTCCCCTGCGCCTTCGTTACCTGCGCCCAACCTGGCGTTGAGTAGACTTTGCCTCGTCATAACAACAATAAAAGGCTCGCCATGACCCTCGATCCGTTGCCGTTCAGCAGTTGGTTGACCGCCCCAGCCCATCAGTCCTGGCTCGCCGCAGAGGGTTTGCGCCTGCTGGAGTTCGCCCGGGGTTCGCGGCTCGACATCGGCTTCGGCGCCCTCGATGCCCAGGGCCGCTTGGGCGCCGGGAGCCGCCCCGACACCCTGATTACTGCGCGCATGACCCACAGTTTTGCCCTGGCCCACCTGCAAGGCATCGGCGGTGCTTGCCAGTACACCAGCCACGGCGTGCAGGCCCTGGCCGGGCCGTTGCGCGATGCCGAGCACGGCGGTTGGCTGGCCTGCGCCGACCCACGGCCCGACAACTGCCGCAAGAGCGCGTACCTGCACGCCTTCGTCGCTCTGGCCGCCAGTTCTGCCCAGGTGGCCGGCCGCCCCGGTGCCCAGGCCCTGCTGGACGAGGCCATCGAGATCATCGAGCGGTATTTCTGGAGCGAGGAGGAGGGCGCCCTGCGCGAATCCTTCAACCGCCACTGGAGCGAGGCCGAAGCCTATCGCGGCGCCAACAGCAACATGCACGCCACCGAGGCGTTCCTGGCCCTGGCCGACGCTACCGGCGACGCACTGTGGCTCAAGCGGGCGCTGCGCATCGTTGAGCGGGTGATTCACCAGCACGCGGCGGCCAACGGCTTTATGGTCATCGAGCATTTCGACCGCCACTGGCAGCCGCTGCGCGATTACAACCAGGCCAACCCGGCGGACGGTTTTCGCCCCTACGGCACCACGCCCGGCCATGGTTTTGAGTGGGCGCGCCTGCTGCTGCACCTGGAGGCGGCGCTGCGCAAGGCTACTTTGCCGGCGCCGCCGTGGTTGCTGGAGGATGCGCGGCAATTGTTCGACGCCAATTGCCGCCATGGTTGGGTGGTCGATGGCGCGCCGGGCATCGTCTACACGCTGGATTGGCACAACCGCCCGCTGATGCGCCAGCGCCTGCACTGGGTGCACTGCGAGGCGATCGCCGCCGCCAGTGCCCTGATCCAACGCACCGCCGAGCGCCGCTATGAAGACTGGTATCGCCTGTTCTGGGCCTACTGCGAGCAGTACTTGCTGGACCTGCGCGAGGGCAGTTGGCACCACGAACTCGACCCCAACAATCACCCGGGCGGGGAGATCTGGCCGGGCAAGCCTGACCTCTATCACGCCTGGCAAGCGCTGCTGATCCCGCGCCTGCCCCTGGCCCCGAGCCTGGCCACGGCCCTGGCCCAACAAGGGCGCGGGGCGAATGTCACGGGGGTGTGACATTTGCCCGTCCCTTCGTTACCTGGCACAGGTACAACGCTGTTTAAACTCGTTCGCAACGCAAGCAGCAGACTTGCACGCATAACAACAAGAAAGGTACTTCAGATGAATGGCATTTCCCGCCTGGCTACAGTCATTTCCCTCGCCTCGTTGTTTCCCCTCCATGCCCTGGCCGCCGACAGCAAAGGTGCGGTGGAAGTCGTGCATTGGTGGACCTCGGGGGGCGAAAAAGCCGCCGTCGACGTACTCAAGGCCCAGGTCGAAAAAGACGGTTTCACCTGGAAGGACGGTGCCGTGGCCGGTGGCGGCGGGGCGACGGCCATGACCGTGCTCAAGAGCCGTGCAGTGGCCGGCAACCCGCCGGGCGTGGCGCAGATCAAAGGCCCTGACATCCAGGAATGGGGCAGCACCGGGCTGCTCAGCACCGAAGCCCTAAAGGGCGTGGCCAAGGCCGAGAACTGGGATGGCCTGCTGGCGCCGCAGGTCTCCGACACCGTCAAGTACGAGGGCGACTACGTGGCCGTGCCGGTGAACATCCACCGCGTCAACTGGCTGTGGATCAACCCGCAGGTGTTCAAGAAGGCTGGCATCGACAAGGCCCCGACCACCCTGCAAGAGTTCTACGCCGCCGGCGACAAGCTCAAGGCCGCCGGTTTCATCGCCCTAGCCCACGGTGGCCAACCCTGGCAGGACAGCACCGTGTTTGAAGACGTGGTGCTCTCGGTGATGGGTGTCGAGGGCTACAAGAAAGCCCTGGTGGACCTGGACCAGAACACCCTGGCCGGGGCGCAGATGACCCAGGCTTTTACCGAGCTGAAAAAAATCACCGCCTACATGGACCCCAACCGCGCCGGGCGCGACTGGAACATCGCCGCCGCCGACGTCATCAACGGCCGCGCCGGCATGCAGATGATGGGCGACTGGGCCAAGAGCGAATGGACCGCGGCGAAGAAAATCGCCGGCCAGGACTACCAGTGCGTGGCCTTCCCGGGCACCGAAAAGGCCTTCACCTACAACATCGATTCGTTGGCGGTGTTCAAGCTCAAGGCCGATCGCATCGGCGACATCGCCGCCCAGCAGGACCTGGCCAAGGTCGCCCTGGGCAAGGACTTCCAGAAAATTTTCAGCATCAACAAAGGCTCGATCCCGGTGCGTAACGACATGCTCAACGACATGGCGGCCCAGGGTTTCGATAGCTGCGCCCAGACCTCGGCCAAGGACTTCCTCGCCGACGCCCAGAGCGGCGGTTTGCAACCGAGCATGGCCCACAACATGGCCACCACCCTGGCCGTGCAAGGCGCGATCTTCGATGTGGTGACCAACTTTATGAACGACAAGGACGCCGACCCGGCCAAGGCCAGCGCCCAACTCGCCTCGGCGGTCAAAGCCGCGCAGTAGCGCGCTTTCTGGGCGAGCGCGAGCCTTTGTGGGAGCGGGCCTGCCCGCGATGAGGCCGGTACAGCCACCGCATCTCTTTATGACAGGACTGCCGCTATCTCGGGGGAGCCCGCTCCCACAGGGGCGCCCGGCCCAAGGGGCGCGGCTGCCCAACATTCACCTTTGTACGGACTACTGCGATGAGCTCTGTGGCGGTTTTCAACAAGGCGTCACCCTTGGACGCCTTGCAACGCTGGCTGCCGAAACTGGTGCTGGCGCCCAGCATGGTGATCGTGCTGGTGGGGTTTTACGGTTACATCCTCTGGACCTTCGTGCTGTCGTTCACCAACTCCAGCTTCATGCCCAGCTACAAGTGGGTCGGCCTGCAACAGTACGCACGGCTGCTGGACAACGACCGCTGGTGGGTAGCGAGCAAGAACCTGGCGTTGTTCGGCGGCATGTTCATCGGCATCAGCCTGGTGCTGGGCGTGTTGCTGGCGGTACTGCTGGACCAGCGCATCCGCAAGGAAGGCTTTATCCGCACCGTGTACCTGTACCCCATGGCGCTGTCGATGATCGTCACCGGCACCGCGTGGAAGTGGCTGCTCAACCCCGGCCTGGGCCTGGACAAGATGCTGCGCGACTGGGGCTGGGAAGGCTTTCGCCTGGACTGGCTGGTAGACCAGGACCGCGTCGTCTACTGCTTGGTGATCGCCGCCGTGTGGCAAGCCTCGGGCTTTGTCATGGCGATGTTCCTGGCGGGGTTGCGCGGTGTCGACCAGTCGATCATCCGCGCCGCCCAGGTGGACGGCGCGAGCCTGCCCACCATCTACCTGCGTATCGTGCTGCCGAGCCTGCGCCCGGTGTTTTTCAGCGCCTTCATGATCCTCGCCCACATCGCGATCAAGAGTTTTGACCTGGTGGCCGCCATGACGGCGGGAGGGCCGGGCTACTCCTCGGACCTGCCGGCGATGTTCATGTATTCCTTCACCTTCAGCCGCGGGCAGATGGGCATCGGGTCGGCCAGCGCCATGCTGATGCTCGGCGCGGTGCTGACGATTCTGGTGCCGTACCTGTACTCCGAGTTGCGAGGCAAACGCCATGACTGACCAACCACGCTTGAGCGCCAGCCGCGTGGCGATCTACGCCACCCTGCTGCTGGCGGCGGCGGTGTACCTGGTACCGCTGGTGGTGATGCTGCTCACCAGTTTCAAGACCCCCGAAGACATCCGCACCGGCAACCTGCTGAGCTGGCCCCAGGTGATCGACGGCATCGGTTGGATCAAGGCCTGGGACGCAGTGGGTGGCTACTTTTGGAACTCGGTGAAAATCACCGTGCCGGCGGTGCTGATTTCCACCTTCCTCGGCGCGATGAACGGCTACGTGCTGTCGATGTGGCGCTTTCGCGGCTCGCAATTGTTCTTCGGCCTGCTGTTGTTCGGCTGCTTCCTGCCGTTCCAAACCGTGCTGCTGCCCGCGTCCTTCACCCTGGGCAAACTGGGGCTGGCCAACACCACCACCGGCCTGGTGCTGGTGCATGTGGTCTATGGCCTGGCCTTCACCACGCTGTTTTTCCGCAACTACTACGTGAGCATTCCCGATGCCCTGGTCAAGGCCGCGCGCCTGGACGGGGCGGGGTTCTTCACGATTTTCGGCAAGATCCTGCTGCCGATGTCGATCCCCATCGTGATGGTCTGCCTGATCTGGCAGTTCACCCAGATCTGGAACGACTTTCTGTTCGGCGTGGTGTTCGCCAGTGGCGACGCGCAACCGATCACCGTGGCCCTCAACAACCTGGTCAACACCAGCACCGGGGCCAAGGAATACAACGTTGATATGGCAGCGGCGATGATCGCCGGGCTGCCGACACTGTTGGTCTACATATTCGCTGGCAAGTATTTCCTGCGTGGGCTGACGTCCGGCGCGGTCAAGGGGTAGCACATGGCAACGCTCGAATTACGCAACGTCAACAAAACCTACGGCGCCGGGTTGCCGGACACCCTCAAGAACATCGAACTGAAGATCGAGGACGGGGAGTTCCTGATCCTGGTCGGCCCTTCCGGGTGCGGTAAATCCACCCTGATGAACTGCATCGCGGGGCTGGAAACCATCAGCGGCGGCGCGATCCTGGTGGACGATGCCGACATCAGCGGCATGAGCCCCAAGGACCGGGACATCGCCATGGTGTTCCAGTCCTATGCGCTGTACCCGACCATGACCGTGCGCGACAACATCGCCTTTGGCCTGAAGATCCGCAAAATGCCCACGGCGCAAATTGACGAAGAAGTGGCGCGGGTGGCCAAGCTGCTGCAGATCGAACACCTGCTGGGGCGCAAGCCCGGCCAGCTCTCCGGCGGCCAGCAGCAGCGCGTGGCCATGGGCCGGGCCCTGGCGCGCCGGCCCAAGATCTATTTGTTCGACGAACCGCTGTCCAACCTCGACGCCAAGCTGCGGGTCGAGATGCGCACCGAAATGAAACTGATGCACCAGCGCCTCAAGACCACCACCGTCTACGTCACCCACGACCAGATCGAGGCCATGACCCTGGGCGACAAAGTGGCGGTAATGAAGGACGGCATCATCCAGCAGTTCGGCACGCCCAAAGAGATCTACAACGACCCGGCCAACCTGTTCGTGGCCAGTTTTATCGGCTCGCCGCCCATGAACTTCATCCCCCTGCGCCTGCACCGCCAGGAGGGCCGCCTGGTGGCATTGCTCGACAGCGGCCAGGCGCGTTGCGTGCTGGCGTTGGGCACAGAGGATATGGCGTTGGCGGACCGCGAAGTGATCCTTGGCATGCGCCCGGAGCAGATTGCCTTGGCGAGCGGCGACGCCAATGGCTTGCCCAGCATCCGCGCCGAAGTCCAGGTCACCGAGCCCACGGGGCCGGACACCCTGGTGTTCGTCGAGCTCAACCAGACCAAGGTCTGCTGCCGCCTCGCGCCCGACCTCGCGCCCCAGGTGGGCGAGACCCTGACCCTGCAACTGGACCCGGCCAAGGTGCTGCTGTTCGACGCCAAGACCGGCGAACGCCTGGGCATCGCCCCCAGCGCAACCCGCAAGGCGAATGTGGCGCAGTTCAAGAGCCGGTGAGGGGCGGGCGCAGCCGCAGCCACCCCAACAGCAAGCAATTCCAATAACAAGAACGAGGATGTAGGGATGAAAAACAACACCACCAACGCTCGCTTTGCCGGCCGTGTTTCGGCATTGGCGGCGATGATGCTGGTCGCCAGTGCGCAAGCGGCCGAGGGCGCCGAGGCGTTCAGCGCCGAATCGCCGTGGATGACTGGCGACTGGGGCGGCGAGCGCACGCGGTTGATCGAGCAGGGTTATGACTTCACCCTCGACTACGTGGGCGAGGTCGGTTCCAACCTCAGTGGCGGCTACAACGACGACACCACGGCGCGCTATAGCCACCAGTTCGGCCTGGGGGCCAAGCTGGACCTGGAGAAAATTTTCGGCTGGAAAGACGCCGAGTTCAAACTGGCGATCACCGAGCGCAGCGGGCGCAACATCTCCAACGACCGCATCGGCGACCCTCGCGCCGGCACGTTCAGTTCGTCCCAGGAAGTCTGGGGCCGTGGCCAGACCTGGCGCCTGACCCAGTTGTGGATCAAGCAGAAGTACTTCGACGGCAAGCTCGACGTGAAGGCCGGCTATTTCGGCGAAGGCGAAGACTTCAACACCTTCCCCTGCGACTTCCAGAACCTGGCGTTCTGCGGCTCGCAAGTGGGTAACTGGGTCGGTGGCATCTGGTACAACTGGCCGGTCAGCCAAGCGGCGATCCGTGTCAAGTACAACCTCACCCCCGAGCTCTACGCGCAAATCGGCGCCTACAACCAGAACCCCTCGCAACTGGAAACCGGCAACGGCTTCAAGCTCAGCGGCAGCGGCACCAAGGGCACCATCCTGCCGGTGGAATTGGTCTGGTCGCCTAAGGTCGATGGCCTGCCGGGCGAGTACCGCGTGGGCTACTACAAAAGCACTGCCAAGGCTGATGACGTGTTGAAGGACGCCAACGGCCAGTACGCCGCCGTCAGTGGCGACGCGTATCGCAGCCACAGCAGCAAGTCCGGCTACTGGTTCGTGGCCCAGCAGCAACTGACCGACCATAACGGTGACAAGAACCGCGGCCTGCACATCGCAGCCAACGCCACGTTCCACGACAAGGACACCAACACCGTCGACAACTACCAGCAACTGATGCTGACCTACAAAGGCCCGTTCAACGCCCGGCCCAAGGACGACGTGGGCATCGGCATCGCGCGCATCCACGTCAACGAAGATGTGCAGAAAAACCGCAAGCTGATTAACGCCGGCAACGGGTTCAACGACTACCAGGCCGGGTTCCTGCCCATCCAGGACACCGAATACAACGCCGAGATCAACTACGGCTTCCATGTCACCAACTGGCTGACCGTGCGCCCCAACCTGCAATACGTGAAGCACCCCGGCGGCGTGGACAAAGTGGATGACGCATTGGTGGCCGGGTTGAAAATTCAGTCGGTGTTCTGACAACGGCTGCGCTAAGCTCCGCTGCTCCAGCACCTCACCTGGGGACCCTGTGGGAGTGGGCTCGCCCGCGATGAGGCCGGTACAGGGTTGTACCGTCGCCATCGCGGGCGGGCCCGTTCCCACCCAGGGCAGCCATCGTTTTTCAGGACTGCGGTACATGCACGAGCACCCGCTACAACGCTTTTTCCGATCCCTGCGCGAACGCCCTACCTTCGGGTGGGAGCGCTATCAACGGCGCGATGTGCTGGTGATCGACCACCCACGCTGCCAAGCGGTGTTCAGCCGCCAGGGCGCGCAACTCCTGCACTTCCAGCCCACCGGGCAAAAGCCCTGGCTGTGGTGCGCGGCGAAGTGGCCGCAGGTGGGTGCCATCCGCGGTGGGGTGCCGGTGTGCTGGCCCTGGTACGGCCGCCATCCTAGCGAAAACGCCTGGCCGTCCCACGGGTGGGCGCGGCTGATCGACTGGAAGCTGTTGGCCAGCCACGCTGGCGTCGACGGTGTGCGCTTGCACTGGCGCTTGCAGCTGTGCGACTGGCAAGTGGACCTGCACGCCCACCTGGGCGAACGCATGGACCTGCGCCTGAGCACCGAGCACCAAGACAGCGAACCCTGCCATTTGAGCCAGGCCTTGCATGCCTACTGGCGCGTTGGCGACGCTGCCGAGACAGCGCTGTCTGGGCTGGAGGACGCCGAAGGCTACGACCCACTCAACCGCACCAAGTACCGGCATAGCGGCGAGTTGAGCGTGGTGGGCGGCTGCCAACGGGTGTTCCGCCACGACGGCGAGTTGCAGCTCAAGGACCGCGCCTGGCAGCGCGAACTGTGCATCGACACCGGGCACGCGGCGGACACGGTGGTTTGGCACCCGGGCACTCGGCCGCTGTTGGGCGTGAGCTGGAACGAGGTGGCGCAGTTCGTCTGCGTCGAAGCGGCCAGCGGCTGCACCACTCGCCAGAGCCTGGCACCGGGGGAGACGGCGCACTTGAGTTTGCAGGCGCGGGCGGGGGGCGATTGCAGGGGGGGTGTGAGGCTAGGTTCTGGTGGGAGCGAGCCTGCTCGCGATAGCGGTGCGCCCGCCCCGCCCGCCGTTAGCCGAGTACCTCTGTCGTAGAGGGTTGCGCGATAAAGGCTTCGATTCCACCGCAGTTTTTCAGTCCAGATCATCCCCCACCGGATAACGGCTGGCATTGAGGCTTTCTTTGATCTTGCGCAGGTGTGGCTGAAAATCCACGCCACGGCGCAGGGTCATGCCGGTGGCCAGCACGTCGAGCACGGTGAGCTGGATGATGCGCGAGGTCATGGGCATATAGATGTCGGTGTCTTCGGGCAGCGGGATGTTCAGGCTCAGGGTGCTGGCCTTGGCCAGAGGCGAGCCGGCGGCGGTCAGGCCCAGCACCGAAGCGCCGTTTTCCCGGGCGATGCGCGCCACTTCCACCAGTTCGCGGGTGCGCCCGGTGTAGGAAATAATCACGAACAGCTCCCCCGTGTGGGCCACCGAGGCAATCATGCGCTGCATCAGCACGTCGGCGTGGGCGGTGACGGCCAGGTTGAAGCGGAAGAATTTGTGCTGCGCGTCCAGGGCCACCGGGGCCGAGGCGCCAAGGCCGAAGAAGTGGATCTGGCGGGCCTGGATCAGCAGGTCGACAGCGCGGCTGACCAGGTTCGGGTCCAGGGCCTGGCAGGCACTGTCCAGCGAGGCGATGGCGCTGCCGAAGATCTTTTGGGTGTAGGCCTCGGGGTTGTCGTCGGCCTCCACCGCGCGGCTGACATAGGCCGCGCCGCTGGCCAGGCTCTGGGCCAGTTGCAGCTTGAGCTCCGGGTAGCCGCTGACGCCGAACGAGCGGCAGAAGCGGTTGACCGTTGGCTCGCTGACCGAAGCGGCCTGGGCGAGGGCGGCAATGCTGAAACGGGTGGCCTGCTGGGGGTTGAGCAGGATCACTTCGGCGACCTTGCGTTCAGCTTTGTTCAGTTCTTCGAGGCGTTTCTGGATCTGTTCCAGGAGATTTCGCACGCGGTCCATTCAGGTTTCCTAGGTCGGCAATGCAAATGGAAGTCGGACTTATCCGGGCTTCGGCGGTGGCCTATCCTACTGATGGCTCCGGCCATCCACCACTGGGATTCTGTATTCTGAAAAAATGTTGTGGTTATTACTACATTTTTCCTTGAGCGATGCCTTGAAAAAAGGTATTTGTAGCTTAACTTGATAAAAGAACCAACATCATGCCCTCGATAACGGTTGAACCGTGCACCTTTGCCTTGTTCGGCGCCCTCGGCGACCTGGCCCTTCGCAAGTTGTTCCCAGCCTTGTATCAACTCGATGGCGCCGGCCTGCTGCATGACGACACGCGCATCATTGCCCTGGCCCGCGAGCCCGGCAGCGAAGCCGAGCATTTGGCGTTTATCGCCGCCGAGTTGCGCCGCTACGTCGGCGCCCAGGCGCTGGACGAGGCGGTGCTCGAGCGTTTTCTTGCACGCCTGAGCTATTTGCACGTGGATTTCCTCAGGGCTGAGGACTACCCGGCCCTGGCCGAGATGGCGGGCAGCGGCCCACGCCTGATTGCCTATTTCGCCACGCCGGCGGCGGTGTACGGCGCGATCTGCGAGCACCTGGCCAGCGTGGGCCTGGTGGAAAACACCCGGGTGGTGCTGGAAAAACCCATCGGTTCGGACTTGGAGTCCTCGCGCAAGGTCAACGACGCCGTGGCGCAGTTCTTCCCTGAGAACCGCATCTACCGCATCGACCACTACCTGGGCAAAGAGACGGTGCAGAACCTCATCGCCCTGCGCTTTGCCAACAGCCTGTTTGAAACCCAGTGGAACCAGCACTACATCTCCCATGTGGAAATCACCGTGGCCGAGAAGGTCGGCATCGAAGGCCGCTGGGGCTATTTCGACAAGGCCGGGCAACTGCGCGACATGATCCAGAACCACTTGCTGCAACTGCTCTGCCTGATCGCCATGGACCCGCCGGCGGACCTCTCCGCCGACAGCATCCGCGACGAGAAGGTCAAGGTGCTCAAGGCCCTGGCGCCCATCAGCCCGGAAGGCCTGACCACCCAAGTGGTGCGCGGCCAGTACATCGCCGGCTACAGCGAAGGCAAACCGGTGCCCGGCTACTTGGAAGAGCCCAACTCCAACACCCAGAGCGACACCGAAACCTTCGTTGCCCTGCGCGCCGACATCCGCAACTGGCGCTGGGCCGGGGTGCCGTTCTACTTGCGCACCGGCAAGCGCATGCCGCAAAAGCTGTCGCAGATCGTCATCCACTTCAAAGAGCCGTCGCACTACATCTTCGCCCCCGAGCAGCGCCTGCAAATCAGCAACAAACTGATTATTCGCCTGCAACCGGACGAGGGCATTTCCCTGCGGGTGATGACCAAGGAGCAGGGCCTGGACAAGGGCATGCAGCTGCGCAGCGGGCCTTTGCAGCTGAATTTTTCCGACACCTACCGCAGCGCGCGGATTCCCGATGCCTACGAACGGTTGCTGCTGGAAGTGATGCGCGGCAACCAGAACCTGTTTGTGCGCAAAGACGAAATCGAAGCGGCGTGGAAGTGGTGTGACCAACTGATCGCGGGTTGGAAAAAATCCGGCGACGCACCCAAGCCCTACGCGGCTGGGTCCTGGGGGCCGATGAGTTCCATTGCCCTCATCACACGAGACGGGAGATCTTGGTATGGCGATATCTGAATTGAAACTGCCGGCCGGCGTGCAGGCCCATGAGCTGCGCAGCCCCGTGCTGCTGGCCGAGGGTTTGGCGCTGAACGTGGCCGAACACCTGCGCGTGGCTATCGCCGCCCGTGGCACGGCGGTGTTGGTGGTGTCGGGCGGGCGCAGCCCGGTGGCGTTTTTCCAGCACCTGGCCAAGCAGGCGCTGGATTGGTCCAAGGTGCTGGTGACCCTGGCCGATGAGCGCTGGGTGCCGGTGGAACATGCCGACAGCAATGCCGGCCTGCTCAAGCGCTACCTGTTGCAGGGGCCGGCGGCCAACGCCCGGTTCCTGAGCCTGTACAGCGCCAGCGCCAACCTGGAGGAAGCGGCGGCCCACGCCGATCGCCTACTGGCCGAACTGCCGGGCATCGACGTATTGGTGCTGGGCATGGGCGACGACGGCCACACCGCGTCGTTGTTCCCCAGCAGCCCGAACCTGGTCGAGGCTCTCAAGCCTGATGGCGAGCGCCGTTGCTGGCCGATGCTAGCGCCCAGCGTGCCTCATCAGCGCTTGAGCATGAGCCGCGCCTTGCTGGCCTCGGCGCGCTTTACCGCGCTGTCGATCAGCGGCCAATCGAAACTGCACACCCTTAATGCCGCACTGGCCGGTGGCGATCTCGCCGAGATGCCGATTCGTGCCTTCTTGCAACCTCCGTTAGAGATTTACTGGTGCCCATGAGCCAAGGATCAGCCGCGATGAAAACCCCACAGCCTACCGTTTCCATGGCGGCCAAGACTGCCCTGATCGACAGCCTCTGCGCCAAGGCGCGGATCCTGCCGGTCATCACCATCGCCCGCGAGCAGGACATCCTGCCCCTCGCCGATGCCCTGGCGGCGGGCGGTTTGAGCGCCCTGGAAGTGACCCTGCGTTCGCAGTTCGGCCTGCGCGCCATTCAGGTGCTGCGCGAGCAACGCCCGGAACTGGTAACCGGTGCCGGCACGGTGCTGGATCGCACCAGCCTGGCGGCGGCCGAAGCGGCGGGTTCGCAGTTCATCGTCACCCCGGGCATTACCCGTGACCTGCTGGAAGCCAGCGTCGATAGCGCCATCCCGCTGTTGCCGGGCATCAGCAATGCTTCGGGGATCATGGAGGGCTACGCGCTGGGCTATCGCCGCTTCAAGCTGTTCCCGGCCGAAGTCAGCGGCGGCGTGGCGGCGATCAAGGCCCTGGGCGGCCCGTTTGGCGAGGTGAAATTCTGCCCCACCGGCGGTGTCGGCCCGGCCAACATCAAGAGCTACATGGCCCTCAAAAATGTGATGTGCGTGGGCGGCAGTTGGATGCTCGACCCCGAGTGGGTGAAAAACGGCGACTGGGCGCGTATCCAGGAATGCACCGCCCAGGCGCTCGCCTTGCTCGATTAATTGTTTTCAAACGTTAGGTAGTTGTTCTACGGCTTTACGGCGCACTTGGTCAGTGCGCCGTTTTTTTTTTGCATGGTCATTTTTTGCAAAGACTTCACGGATTATTGATGTGGAGATTTCCAAGAGCGCTATCTACGCTCAGTCAAGTTCCTGTGCGCAACAGGACCACTAAAACTAAACATATGGATGTGTTTATGAAGAAAACTCCTATCAACCCGTCGGTCTTAGATAAGGCCGCCAGTGTGAATAGTCCCATGTGTCTATTCTCCCCCGAGCAAATCGCCGGGCCTTACTTCAAGAATGACCGGCTCGAACGCTTCGATATCACAGAAGGGGCGGCGGGCGTGCCATTGCAATTGAACTTAAAAGTGCTCCATGCCTGTACTGGCGAACCTGTCGAGGGGGTGCTGGTGGATGTTTGGCACTGCAATGCCCAGGGCCGCTACTCAGGCTGGAGTGCGGTCGACCCGGATCAGGAGGCTCCTTCGGGGGAGATCGGTGCCATTGCCCGTACTGATGAAGACACTTACCTGCGTGGCTGCGGTTTTACCGACCGTCATGGTCGGCGTGAGTTTCTGACGATATTTCCGGGCTTCTATGCCGGACGCGCCATTCATGTGCATGTTGCAGTAAGGAAAGTTCTGGAGCACGACCATGATCGGCATGTTGCCTACGTGGGGCAGTTGTACTTTCCGGAACTAATTTCCTCGCAGATTAATGAACTTCCAGATTATGCCGGTAGGAAAATATCGCGTCTGACTAATGCCAAGGATGAGATTTACAGTGAAATGGATGGTTATGGAACTTTAATGGACGTTGGCTGGATTAACCGTGGTTCCAAAGATGAGCGTCTATTGGCAAGTGCCGTTATTGGTATCGATCCTGAGGCTTTTTCCCAGCATATAAAACCTGAAGACTTCGATAAGCCTACGGTTTGAACCCCACGCCAAGGCATAGGTGGCGCCTGCCGCCAGAGGCTGTGGGAGTGGGCTTGCCCGCGATAGTGGTGGGTCAGGCCGTAAAGAGGTGCAGGCCCGGCCTCTTCGCGGGCGGGCCCGCTCCCACACGAGCCCGCTTGCACAGAGATGATTCATTCCCCCTGGGACACATTGCGCTCAGAGGCTCAGTTCACGCAGGGCCTTGGCAAATCGGTGCATATCTGCCGCCGAGGTGGCGAACCCCGGGGTGATGCGGATGCACGGTCCGCAGGCCGAGCCGCTGCGCACCACGGTGAACAGGTTGTAGTCGCGCAGCAGGCGCTCGGCCATGTCTTGCTGGTCGCGGCCGACGAACCGCAACGAGGTGATGCCGCCATACAGGCGCGGATCGTCCGGGATCATGATTTCGATGTCTTCTATATCCTGCACTTGCCGCACCCACAGGTTGCGCAGGTACTTGAGCCGCGCGCCCTTGGTGGCCGCGCCGCCCAGGTTGCGGTGTTCTTCGAGTACCAGGGGCAAGGTCAACAGCGCTGGAATATTGGGCGTGGCATAGGGCGTGCGGGCACGCACATCGGTGGCTGGGTAGTGGCTCTCGCCCATGTCCGGGTCAATGTCCGCCAGGCGTTGGGGGTCGATGTAGAGCACGCCCTGGGTCAGCGGCGCGCCGATCCATTTATGCAAGTTGAAGCCGGCAAAGGCGATACCCAGGTACGCCAGGTTGAACTCGATCTGGCCCAGGGCGTGGGCGCCGTCGAGGATCACGTCGATCCCGTGTTCTCGGGCGGCGGCAGCAATAGCGGCCACCGGCATCACCAGGCCGGTGCGGTGGGTGACGTGGGTCAGGGCCATTAATTTAAGCCGTGGATGGCGGGCGAACGCCTCGCGATAGGCGCCTACCAGGCTGTCGAAACTGGCAGGGTGCGGGTGCTCGATCTGGATCACCTCCACGCCCCGGTGCCGGCCCAGCCACTGCATCGCGCCTTTGACCGTGTCGTACTCCAGGTCGCAGAACAACACCTGGTCGCCCGGTTGCAGGCGGTTGTAGTTGCGAATCAGCGACTGCAAAGCGTCGGTGGCGCTATGGGTGAGGGCTACGGCTTCGGCAGGGGCTTGCAAGAGGTCGGCCACCTGGCGGTGGATCTCGGTGCTCTGGGCCTGCTCGAAACGCTGGCGCGCATACAGCGAGTTGCTGCGGTTGATAAAGGCGATATTGCGCTGGTACTCGTCCAGTACCGTGTCAGTCATGCGGCCGAAGTAGCCATTTTCCAGGTTGATGGGCCCGGGCTCGGTTTCATAGCGCGCAGCGAAGGTCTGCCAGAAGGCTTCATCGTAGGCGTGATAGTTGTGCTCGGGCATGGGGCGCTCGGTCAGTGGCGAGGTTTGGGCTTGCCGTGCTTTTCCCGCAAGGGGTCAAGCAAGTCGGACAAACCGTTATGGTCGATTTCCTGCATTAGGGCCAGTAAGCCGCCCAATTCACCGTGGGGGAAGCCTTCACGGGCGAACCAGTTCAGGTACTGGCCGGGCAGGTCGGCGAGGATGCGACCTTTGTATTTGCCAAAGGGCATTTGCCGGGTGACCAGCAATTCGAGTTTTTCGGGGTTCATGGCGCGGCCGTATGAATTCAACCCTTGGAAAATACAGGCATTCTGCATGCAGGCCAATTGACAGATCATGCAAATAGCGCGGGTAAGAATTTTTGCTTAATTCATAAGTTATTGAAAATTAAGGTTAATTTTTTAATCGCCAAGCTGGCACGCAGGGTGCAATACCTATTGCACGATCCTCAACCCGCAAGGAATTGGAAAATGACTGACGTAAATAAAGAATCGATCTCTGTACTTAACGACCTGATCGAAACCAGCAAGGACGGCCAGGAAGGATTCAAGACCTGTGCCGAAGACATCAAACACCCTGAGCTCAAGGCGCTGTTCCAGAAGCGTTCGGCCGATTGCGCCAGCGCCGCGGCCGAGTTGCAGAGCGCCGTGCGTGCCCTGGGCGGCGACCCAGAAACCAGCACCAGCGTGGCGGGCGATTTGCACCGTCGTTGGGTCGACCTCAAGTCCCTGGTCACCGGTAAGGACGAAGAAGCGGTGCTTAACGAAGCCGAGCGCGGCGAAGACCATGCGCTGAAGGCCTATAAGGAAGCCCTGGAAAAAATCACCAAACACAACCTAGTGGGCATTCGTGACCTGGTTGAGCGCCAGTACCACGGTGTGCAACGCAACCATGACCAGGTCAAGGCCCTGCGTAACCAGGCCCGCGCCCACTCGTAAGTTGCTCTGAAAGCTTGTCAAAAACGCCAGTTCAACTGGCGTTTTTTTGTGCCTTGGATTTAACGCTGGACGGATATAGATAGCTAGCTAATAATTTGCCGGCCGCTCTGGCACTGTCCTTTCGTGTATCGCGACTATCGTTAGCCTGTTCTCTTCTGAGTGTTCTTCGTGCTTATAACTTTGCGGGCCTTGTTGGCGCCCGATTTTCGCGCTGTGCAATTTGCGACCAAGACCCTGCTCGGCGGCGGGCTGGCCTTGTGGCTGGCGCTGCGCTGGGGCCTGGAGCAACCGGCGTGGGCGTTGATGACGGCGTTTATCGTCGCTCAGCCGCTGTCGGGCATGGTGGCGCAGAAGGGGCTGGCGCGGCTGGTGGGCACGCTGGTGGGGACCATCATGTCGGTGGTGTTCATGGGCCTGTTCGCCCAGACGCCGTGGTTGTTCCTGCTCGCCCTGGCGCTGTGGCTGGGCCTGTGCACGGCGTTTTCCACCCTGTTGCGCAGCGCCTGGTCGTACGCCTTCGTGCTGGCCGGCTACACCGTAGCCATCATCGCCTTGCCGGCCTTGAGCCATCCGTTGTCGGTGTTCGACCAAGCGGTGGCACGTTGTACAGAAATCAGCTTGGGCATCCTTTGTGCCACGGCCAGCAGTGCACTGCTGTGGCCGATGCGGGTAGAGCGGCAATTGGCCGACCAGGCCCAGGCCGCATGGCAAAGCGCTATGCAAGCGGCGCGCGCCACGCTGGCCGGCGATGCTCTGGCGCGCAAGGGCTTGCTGGAGATTCTTGGGCGCATCGTCGCCGTTGACGCCCAGCGCGAACACGCCTGGTTTGAGGGGGGGTTGGGGCGCCAGCGGGCGCGGGCCATCAGCGGCCTGAG
Source organism: Pseudomonas sp. MF08817 (assembly GCF_059862705.1). NCBI lineage: Bacteria > Pseudomonadati > Pseudomonadota > Gammaproteobacteria > Pseudomonadales > Pseudomonadaceae > Pseudomonas > Pseudomonas sp. MF08817. The sequence continues at coordinate 95,378 of NZ_JCBCUY010000007.1, read as the reverse complement.
CCAGAAGTTGCTGATGCTGCTGCGCATGTCGCGCTCGGTGCGGCGCCAGTGGCGGCAACTGGAAGAGCCCGAAGTGACGCAGTTGCAGCCGTGGATGGAGGCGGTACAGCAAGCGTTGCAAGTGTGCGATGTGGCGACCTTGCAGGACTTGCGCCCGCGGTTGCTGGACGCGTCCCACGACCCGGCCATCAGCGCCGCGCAAAGCTATTGTCTGGCGCGTTTTGCCTTGCTGCTCGATACCGCTTTGGCGGCGGCCACCGCCCTGGACGCGGTGAAGGAGGGCAGGGACCCGGTGCAAGCCCCCGCCACCCTGGCCCCGCACCGCGATCTGTCCCTGGCCCTGGTGTTCGGCGCGCGCAGCGCCTTGGCGTTTCTCGCGGTGGCGTGCTTCTGGATGGCCACGGCTTGGCCCGCGGCGTCCGGCGCGATGCTGCTGACGTGCGTGGTGTGCAGCCTGTTTGCCAGCCGGGAGAACGGCGCGCAGATCGGCATGAGCTTTTTACGCGGCATCCTGCTGGCGGTGCCGGTGGCGTTTTTGGTGGGCGAGATCCTGCTGCCACAACTGAGCAGTTTCGCCATGATGTGCCTGGTGATGGCCGGGCCGTTGTTTTTCGGCGCTTTGGGCATGGCCAAGCCGCAGATTGGCGCGACGGCCACGTCCTTCTGCCTGCACTTCATTGTGTTGATCGCCCCGCTCAACGCCATGCAGTACGACGTCGCCTATTTCTTCAACAGTGCCCAGGCCATGATGATCGGCGTGGGCGCGGCGGTGCTGGCCTTCCATTTGCTGATTCTGCGCAACCCGGCCTGGCACGGCCGGCGCTTGCTCGCGGCGACGCTGCACGACCTGGTGCGCCTGACCCGGCGCAACCTGCGCGGCGCCGAGAGTTGGTTCGGCGGGCGCATGGCCGACCGTTTGCTGCAATTGGCCCGGCATTACCCGGAGCTGCCGCAGCAAGCCCGCAGCCGTTGGGATGACGGTTTGCTGGGCCTGGATGTGGGCGATGAATTGCTGCACCTGCGCCTGAGCCTGGCAGGGGCGCAAGTGCCGGTGGATGCCGCGCAGCGGGCTTATTTTTCGCACTTGCAACATGTGCTGGAGCAAGGCCCGGCCGGCAGCCGCGCCGAGGCCCTGGCCGCCCCCAGCGCCGCGTTCCTGGGCAGCCTGCAAGCCCTGCCGCCCAGCGAGGCGCTAAAACTGGCGCAAGGCGCGGTGGTGCAACTGCAACAGAGCTGGCGCACCTGGTGCCGCCAACAGGAGGAACATCATGGGGCTGCGTGAGTGGTCGATGGGCGGCATTTTGCTCAGCCCGTTTTTGATTTATGTGCTGCTGGCGCTGCTGCTCACGGGGGCGCTGCGGCTGTTGCTGCGCTTGACCCCGTTGGGCGGCTGGATCTGGCATGAAGCTTTGTTCGACTGCGCGTTGTACGTGTGCGTCCTGACCCTGGTCACCGTTGTCCTCGGACCTTTATAAGGAGTTACCCATGCGTACATCCGTACGTGTCGCTATTACCCTGTGCCTGGTGGCCGTGGCGGTGTTCGCCGGTTTCCACTTGTGGCAGTACTACATGCTCACGCCCTGGACCCGCGATGCGCGCATCCGCGCCGACGTGGTGGTGGTCGCGCCGGACGTGTCCGGGTGGGTGCGCCAGCTCAAGGTGGCCGACAACCAACCGGTCAAGGCCGGCGACTTGCTGTTGAGCATCGACCGTGAACGCTTCGAGGCGGCAGTGGAGAAAGCGCAAGCGGTGGTGCAGACCCGCCAGCAGCAACTGAGCCTGCGCGAGCACGAAGCCAGCCGCCGCGCCAGCCTGGGGCCCCAGGCCATCAGTGCCGAGTTGCGCGAGAACGCCCAGATCAACGCCGGTATCGCCCGTGGCGAGTTGCGCCAGGCCCAGGCCGAAGCCAAGGTCGCCGAACTCAACCTGGCCCGCAGCCAGGTGCATGCGCCGCGCAGCGGGCACATCACTAACCTGCGCCTGGCCGAGGGCAACTTCGTCAATGCCGGGCAACCGGTGATGGCGCTGGTGGATGATTCGACCTTTTACGTGCAGGCGTATTTCGAGGAAACCAAGTTGCCGCGCATCCGCGTCGGCGACCCGGTCAAGGTGTGGCTGATGAGCGCCGGGGAGGCGTTGCACGGCCATGTCGAAAGCATCAGCCGCGGCATCACCGACCGCAACGCCACGCCCGACGGGCAATTACTGGCCCAGGTCGAGCCGACGTTCAACTGGGTGCGCCTGGCGCAGCGGATTCCGGTGCGGATCAAGTTGGACGCTTTGCCCGACGGCGTCACCCTCAGTTCCGGGATGACCGCCAGTGTGCAGGTGCAGGAAGCCCCGTAAGGCTCCCGGGCGGGGCGATCAGCCGAAGCTGATGGGCCCCAGGGTGGTCAAGGTCACGGTTTGGGCCTTGCGCGGGGCGAGGATCTCGGCTTCGCCGTCCACCACCAGCTCATCGCGCTGGTTGAACACGCGGGTGGCAATGCGCACGCGGAACTTGGGCAGTTTTTCGAGGATTTCCAGGCGTACGGTGAGGGTGTCGCCCAGCTTGACCGGTTTCTGGAAGCTCATTTGCTGGCCCAGGTAGATGGTGCCCGGCCCAGGTAGCTCGCAGGCCACGGCCGCGCTGATAAGGGCGCCGCTGAACATGCCGTGGGCGATACGCTCCTTGAACATGGTGCCGGCGGCGTATTCAGCGTCCAGGTGCACTGGGTTGAAGTCCCCGGACATGGCGGCGAACAGCTGGATGTCGCGTTCTTCCACGGTCTTGCTGTAGCTGGCGGTCTGGCCGACTTCAAGGGCTTCGTACGGGGTGTTGGTTACCTGGGTCATCGAGAAAATCCTGGGTTGAAAAATGGCTCGCGTCATTCGCTGCGCGGCGGCCTGGGCTGCTGGAGCACCTGGTCGAGCCAGGCCAGCACGTCGCCGGTCACGGCATCGCGGTTGGTTTCGTTGAACAGTTCGTGGCGCGCCTGGGGGTAGATATTCAATTGCAGGCGTTGGCTGCCGGCCGTGCGCAGGGCGTCGGCCAGGTGGGTGAGACGCACGCCATTGCTCACCGGATCACATTCACCGCCCATCACCAGCAGCGGCAGGCCCGGATCGATCTGGGCGAGGTTGGACGCTTTGCTGATTTGCTGCAAGCCGCCGAGCATATCGACCCACAATTGGTTGGTGCAGCGAAAGCCGCACAGCGGGTCGTTGACGTACAAATCGACCTCGGCCGGGTCGCGGCTGAGCCAGTCGAACGCGGTGCGGTTGGGCTTGAACGCCTTGTTGAACGAGCCGAACGACAGCCAGTCGATCAGCCCGCTGCGCCCGGTGGCGCCTTGGCGCAGGCGTTCGAAGCGGGCGATCAGGCGCGCGGCGCGGTACAGCGCCACCGGTTGGAAATTCGAGCCGCTGAGGATCGCCCCTTGCAGGCTGGCGCTGTGGTGCAGCAGGTATGCCTGGGCGATGTAGCTGCCCATGCTGTGGCCCAACAGCACGATGGGCGTGCCCGGGTGCTGCTGGCCGATGTGCTGGTTCAGGCTGGCCAAGTCGCCGACCACTTTGCGCCAGCCGTCCTGGTCGGCGTAGTGCCCCAGCACGCCGCCCTGTTCGGCGGTCTTGCCGTGGCCGCGCAGGTCAGGGGCATAGAGGCCATGGCCGGCGGCGGTGAGGGCCTGGGCCAGGCGCGCGTAGCGGCCACTGTGTTCGGCCATGCCGTGGGCCAGCAAGATCACCGCCCGGGGTGGGGTTGGTGGCAACCATTGGTTGACATACAGGCGGCTGCGGTCGCTTGCGGCCAGCCAGAACGGTTCGTGGGTCATGGCGATTCCTTTGCGCGGGGTGGGGCGATTGTATCGCTCATTGAAGGTTAGCTGGCCGCCGGACTGGCGCGTTGGCAGCAAGATTCACGGTATCAATGACACTGCTGCGCATATTTGCCTCAAACGCCATAACTGCTAACGTCCCCAGAGCCCCGCTTTGCACAGGTACCGCGACGCGGCACGGAACACGCTCAGGTAACGAGGACAAGAACAATGCAACCTGATTTCTGGAATGACAAACGCCCGGCCGGTGTGCCCAACGAGATTGACCTGGGGGCCTACAAATCGGTCATCGAAGTCTTTGAGCGTTCCTGCAAAAAGTTCGCTGACCGCCCGGCGTTCAGCAACATGGGCATCACCCTGACCTATGCCGAGCTGGAGCGCTACAGCGCGGCCTTCGCCGGCTACCTGCAAGCCCACACCGACCTGCTGCCGGGCGACCGCATCGCGGTGCAGATGCCCAACGTTCTGCAATACCCGATTGCCGTGTTCGGTGCCTTGCGCGCCGGGCTGATTGTGGTCAACACCAACCCGCTGTACACCCCGCGGGAAATGCGCCACCAGTTCAAGGATTCCGGTGCCCGCGCCCTGGTGTACCTGAACATGTTCGGGGCGCGGGTCGAGGAAGTGCTGGCCGACACCGACATCCAATACCTGATCGAAGCGAAAATGGGCGACCTGATGCCCACGGCCAAGGGGTGGCTGGTCAACACCCTGGTCGACAAAGTGAAGAAAATGGTCCCGGCCTACAAGCTGCCTCAGGCCGTGCCGTTCAAGAGCACTCTGCGCCTGGGGCGTGGTCATGACATCAAACCACTGGACGTCAGCCTGGACGATGTTGCAGTACTGCAATACACCGGCGGCACCACGGGCCTGGCCAAGGGCGCGATGCTCACCCACGCCAACCTGGTGGCCAACATGCAGCAGGCCCGGGCGTGCCTGGGGCAGCTCGGCGACGACGGCCACCCACTGCTCAAAGAGGGCAAGGAGGTGATGATCGCGCCGCTGCCGCTCTATCACATCTATGCCTTCACCGCGAACTGCATGTGCATGATGGTGACCGGTAACCACAACGTCCTTATCACCAACCCGCGGGACATCGGCGCGTTCATCAAAGAGCTGAAAAACTGGCGCTTCTCGGCGCTGCTGGGGCTTAACACCCTGTTTGTGGCGCTGATGGAGCATCCGGATTTCAAGACCCTGGATTTTTCCGGGCTCAAGCTCACCAACTCCGGCGGCACCGCGCTGGTCAAGGCGACGGCCGAGCGTTGGGAGCAAATGACCGGTTGCCGGATCACCGAGGGTTATGGCCTGACCGAAACCTCACCCGTGGCCTGCACCAACCCCTACGGCAATCAATCGCGCCTGGGCACCGTGGGCATGCCGATTCCCGGCACGTTGCTCAAGGTCATCGACGACGAGGGCGTGGAGCAGCCGTTGGGCGAGCGGGGCGAGTTGTGCATCAAGGGCCCGCAGGTAATGAAGGGCTATTGGAACAAACCCGAAGCCACCGCCGAAGTGATGGATGCCGAGGGCTGGTTCAAGACCGGGGACGTGGCGGTGATTGAAGCCGACGGCTTTGTGCGCATTGTCGACCGAAAGAAAGACATGATTATCGTCTCGGGTTTCAACGTGTATCCCAACGAGATCGAAGATGTGGTGATGGCTCACCCGAAAGTGGCCAATTGCGCGGTTATTGGTGTACCGGACGAGCGTTCCGGCGAGGCGGTGAAGTTGTTTGTGGTGCCGCGTGAGTCGGGGGTCAGCCTTGAAGAGTTGAAGGCTTACTGCAAGGAGAACTTCACGGCTTATAAAGTCCCTAAACATATCGTGCTGCGTGATTCATTGCCCATGACGCCGGTGGGCAAGATCCTGCGCCGCGAACTTCGCGACATCGCCTAACCCCTACCTCCTCTCGCGGGCACCCCTGGCTTGTTGTAGGAGCTGGTGGCGCCCGCGCTGCTTTTTATAAACGCTGTAAACCCTGTTCTAGAGCCATCTTTGCAGGAATAGAATTTTTACTCTAAAAATGACTATTTAAGTGTCATGAGTCGCAAGTGTGACCGTTCAGGCGTTCATTGGCTCTAGTAGGGCCTTTGCAAAGCTGCTACTCTCGGCGCGCTTTGTGACTTCTCGGCCTTAAGTAAAAGCCAGATTCACCTATAAAAAACACACACCAATAATAATCGCATCAACTGCGCTGATGAATTCGCGTTGCTGAGGAGTGGGCTTCCATGATCCAAGACTTTTGGAACGATAAGTACCCTGCCGGGATAGCTGCCAATATCAATCCCGACGAGTATCCGAATATTCAGGCAGTGTTGAAGCAATCCTGCCAACGCTTTGCCGACAACCCGGCATTCAGCAGCCTGGGCAAGACGCTTACTTACGGTGAGCTGTATGAATTGTCGGGCGCTTTTGCCGCGTACCTGCAACAGCATACCGACTTGAAGCCGGGCGATCGAATCGCCGTGCAATTGCCCAACCTGCTGCAATACCCGATTGCCGTATTCGGTGCCCTGCGCGCTGGCCTGACGGTGGTCAACACCAACCCGCTGTACACCGCGCGGGAAATGGAACACCAGTTCAAAGATTCCGGCGCCAAGGCCCTGGTGTGCCTGGCCAACATGGCGCACCTGGCACAAATCGTCGTGCCCAAGACATCGGTCAAGTACGTGATCGTCACCGAGGTGGCGGACCTGCTGCCCCCGGTCAAGCGCCTGCTGATAAACAGCGTCATCAAGTACGTGAAGAAAATGGTGCCGGCCTATCACCTGCCCGCTGCCATCAAGTTCAACGATGTGCTGCGCAAGGGCCGTGGCCAGCCAGTAGCCGATGCCAGCCCCGACAGCGGTGACGTGGCAGTGTTGCAATACACCGGTGGCACCACGGGCGTGGCCAAGGGTGCGATGCTGACTCACCGCAACCTGGCGGCGAACATGGCGCAGTGCAAGGCGCTGATGGGCTCGAACCTGGACGAAGGCTGCGAAATCCTGATTACGCCGCTGCCGCTGTACCACATCTACGCGTTCACCTTTCACTGCATGGCAATGATGCTGATCGGCGGCCACAACATCCTGATTAGCAACCCGCGCGACCTGACGGCGATGGTCAAAGAACTGTCGAAGTGGAAGTTCACCGGGTTCGTCGGCCTCAACACCCTGTTCGTTGCCCTGTGCCATAACGAGGCGTTCCGCAAACTGGACTTCTCGGCCCTCAAGCTGACTCTGTCCGGTGGCATGGCGCTGCAACTGAGTGCCGCTGAGCGTTGGAAGGAAGTGACCGGCTGCGCGATCTGCGAAGGCTACGGCATGACCGAAACCAGCCCGGTGGTCAGCGTCAATCCCAGCCAGAATATCCAGATCGGCACCATCGGCATTCCGCTACCTTCGACCTTGTGCAAGGTGATCGACGACGACGGCAAAGAGCTGGCGCTGGGTGAAATCGGCGAACTGTGCGTCAAGGGCCCGCAGGTGATGAAAGGTTACTGGCAGCGCCAGGACGCCACCGACGAGATCCTCGACAGCGACGGCTGGCTCAAGACTGGCGATATCGCCATCATCCAGCCCAACGGCTACATGCGCATCGTCGACCGCAAGAAAGACATGATTCTGGTGTCCGGTTTCAACGTCTATCCCAACGAACTCGAAGACGTGTTGGTGATGCTGCCGGGCGTGTTGCAGTGCGCGGCCATTGGTGTGCCGGACGACAAGTCGGGGGAGGCGATCAAGATCTTCATCGTCGTTAAACCGGGCGTGACCCTGACCAAGGAACAGGTGATGGAGCATATGCGCGCCAATGTCACCGGCTACAAAGTGCCCAAGGCCGTCGAGTTCCGCGACGCGTTGCCGACCACTAACGTGGGCAAGATCCTACGTCGCGAATTGCGCGATGAGGAACTGAAAAAACTGGGCGTGAAGAAGTAACTTCATTGCCTGAAGAAAGCCCGCCCAGTGCGGGCTTTTTGCTATCTGGCGTTTGGTTTTCCGTGCGGGCGTGTGTTTTCTCGCGCCCTCGGGGCGTCGCAATTGCATTCTCGCGCAAGGTTCTCAGGTTTATGCCGCAAGCACTTGTTCTGGCCAAGAATTAAGGCGTTAAAAAACGGCAAGCCGTGTATGATTGCGCCCGTCAGCCCCGCCGGGGCTTGTGGAATACCTCCATGGACTTACCCAGTAGTTACTCAGTATCCCGTTTTTCCAATCATGAATTGACTGATTGATCCTTCCGGCGTGCCCCGCTGCTGGGAGTGGAGTTCGCCTATGACTGAAGTAGAAGTAAAAAAAACGCAAGAAAGCCTGCAGGATCGCCTCGCTCAAGTCGTTGAGCTGCTGCATCGCCAGCGCGTGGTCGAAGACCTGACCCATCGTCAGGAAGGCCACCATCAGGACCGGGTCGAGAACCTGGTCCACCGCCAGAACCTCGTCGAGTTACAGCGCAAGCTCGATGACCTGCACTCCGCGGACGTCGCCTACATCCTTGAAGCCTTGCCGCTGGAAGAACGCCTGACGGTCTGGCAATTGGTCAAGGCCGAGCGCGACGGCGACATCCTTCTCGAAGTATCCGACTCGGTGCGTGAAACCCTGATCGCCGACATGGACGATCACGAGCTCCTGGCCGCCGCCAAGGAGATGGACGCCGACGAGCTCGCCGACCTGGCGCCGGAACTGCCGCGCGACGTTGTCCACGAACTGATGGAAACCCTCGACGGCCAGCAGCGCGAGCGCGTGCGCTCGGCCCTGTCCTATGACGAGGAGCAGGTCGGCGCGCTGATGGACTTCGAGATGGTGACCATCCGCGAGGACGTCAGCCTCGAAGTGGTCCTGCGCTACCTGCGCCGTCTCAAGGAACTGCCGGGTCACACCGACAAACTGTTCGTAGTCGACTACGAAGGCATCCTCAAGGGCGTGTTGCCCATCAAGCGCTTACTGGTCAACGACCCGGACAAGCAAGTGGCCGCTGTGATGGCCAGTGATCCGGTGAGCTTTCACCCGGACGAAGATGCCTACGACGCCGCCCAGGCGTTCGAGCGTTATGACTTGATTTCCGCGCCGGTGGTGGACAAGAACGGCAAGCTCATCGGCCGTTTGACCATCGATGAAATGGTCGACCTGATCCGTGAGGAGAGCGAGAACGAAGTGCTCAACATGGCGGGTCTGCGCGAAGAGGAAGACATCTTCGCCTCCGTGTGGAAATCCCTTCGCAACCGTTGGGCCTGGCTGGCGGTGAACCTGGTGACCGCGTTCGTGGCCTCGCGGGTGATCGGGCTGTTTGAAGGCTCGATCGAAAAACTGGTGGCCTTGGCGGCGTTGATGCCGATTGTCGCCGGGATCGGCGGCAACTCCGGCAACCAGACGATCACCATGATCGTGCGCGCCATGGCGTTGGACCAGGTCAGTACCGGCAATACCTCGCGCCTGATGCGCAAGGAGTTGGCCGTTGGCCTGATTAACGGCTTGGTATGGGGCGGGGTGATTGGTGTGGTGGCCTATCTGCTGTATGGCAGTTGGTCGCTGGGGGTGGTAATGACCGCGGCCATGACCCTCAACCTGTTGTTGGCAGCGCTGATGGGGGTGTTGATCCCTATGACGCTGGCCCGCTTGGGGCGCGACCCGGCCATGGGCGCCAGTGTGATGATTACGGCCATGACCGACAGTGGTGGCTTCTTTATCTTTCTCGGGTTGGCCACGATCTTCCTGCTGTGACCTTCTTTTGAGCGCGGCCCGGCCTGATGGCGGGTTGCGCACCTTCTCTGGCTTGGCCAAAACCATAAATCGCAGGCAAAAAAAGCCAGCCTATAGGCTGGCTTGAGTATTCGGGTGTGGCCTCAGGACGCGTCGGCCGCCATTTCCGCATCATGGGCGATCAGCGAAACCAGAGCGTTCTGCTGACGATGGGACAGTTGGCGGAAACGTTGCAACAGCTCTCGCTCATGCAACGACAGCTCCGGGCTGTCCAGGCGCAGGCTTGGCTCGTCGCCAAGAGCACCTTCCTGAATAAGGCTTTGCTCCATGCGGGCGATGATTTCAGAGTTCATGCTGCGATGGTGATTGCGAGCCACCTCGGCGATGCGTTCACGCATACCATCGGGCAGACGCACGACGAACTTGTCAGCCGTACGGCTGGAATAGATTGCCTGTTTCAATGGGCGCATATATTTAACCGGTTAGTTCAGGGGAGCGGTTTTCGGAATTGGCCGCAAGATGTCATTAGGACAAGGCTCGCAACCAAATGTTCAACCTGAATTGTTTAGGAGGCCCGCATCATGCCTCTAAATCGCCAGATCGTTGGCGTCAATTCTGTGACAAATATTGAACTGGATACAGGCGATATGCCAGCACCAATTATCAGAAATGCCGACTGGTTTGAAAAGAATGCTCCAGCCTGCCTCTCTGCCCACGTCCTTTGCTCCACCCGGTACCGCTGAATACTCCCAAGGGGGCCAGCTGTGTTCGATCACTTTTCCCTTGGCTACAGAATAGTGGCAAATGGCCGATTTACTAGCCTGTGACGCGACGAGAGGTATGAATGGCATGCAAGGCCGGCTGATCTATCTGATGGGCCCTTCCGGGTCGGGCAAGGACAGCCTGATCGACGCCGCGCGCCAGCGCCTTCTTCAAGAGTTGAATTGCGAGGTGGCACGCCGTGCCATCACTCGTTCTGCCGAATCTGTGGGTGAGGCGGCCCTCGGTCTGTCGCCGGCGCAGTTCGAGCAGCGGCGGGGGGAGGGCGCCTTTGCCCTGGACTGGCAGGCCAATGGCCTCAGCTACGGCATTCCCGTGCAGATCAACGATTGGCTGGCGGCAGGGCGCAATGTGCTGGTCAATGGTTCCAGGGCTTACTTGGCCGAGGCGCAGCGGCGCTATCCGGATCTGCTGCCGCTATTGCTGACGGTGCGCAGCGAGGTGCTGCGTGAGCGGTTGGTACGCCGGGGTCGGGAAAATGCAGAGCAAATAGAAGCGCGCCTGCAACGCAATGCCCGCCTCTCGGCTGCGGGCTTAGACGCCAGCCCAACTGCGCTGATGACTTTGGACAACTCCCAGGCATTGGCGGCAACGGTGGCGAACCTGATCGCGTTGTTGCGGTGTGCAGGCGTCAGCGCAGAACAGGGTCGAACTTGATCTTGCGCCCGACCACCAACGCGGCCACGAATAAGCTGGCGAACACTGCGCAGGCCACCGCGGGCAAAAGAGTGCCGGTTTCTTGCGCCAGATTGAGAGTAAGCACACCACTGGCCAGGGCCAGTATCAGAAAAACAGCGGCTGCTTTGGACATGTCCAACTCCTGAAAAAAAGGTTCAAAAAACCCAGCGCACGGTGCCCGTTTCACTCGGGGTAGCGGGTTGAGGGGCATCCGCTATGACCAGCATTTGCGGCGGCGCTTCATTCATCACCGCCAGTTGCGGCGCTTGGCGTGGCGAGTAGGAGATGGGCGCCAGTGCGGTGGCAGCCGCCTCGTCGGCTGGAAAAAAATGAAAACCCACCAGGGTGACCATGGCCAGGGCATTCAACAGTAAAAGGGCGCGGTTCACAGGCGTTATCTCCGTTGTTCTTCTGATAGGGGATTAAGCAGTCTCCGTGCCAGCTTTTTATTTGAATAAATTCTTTATAAAACAATAGCTTATGTTGGTCTTCTAAGGGCGCGGCATTGCACTTTGCAATGATGGCTTTCTGCGGTGATGCAATTTGCACGATGAGTGCCATGAAAGCCCCGTGTCTGCTGCGGCCTACACTGAAAAAGCCCCACGGACGACATGACAAAAGCAGCCTTGCCCGTTACCATGCACGCCGTCCTGCGCAGCGTATTTTCATGTCGCTGCCCTTGTCCCAGTAGCTCAATTGGATAGAGCATCCCCCTCCTAAGGGGAAGGTTGGCCGTTCGAACCGGCCCTGGGACACCACATCAGACACTCCAAGGCCCCGTCCAGAAACCTGCTGGCGGGGCTTTTTGTTGTCTGTCGGTTTTGCCAGGTCGTAACTAAATCGCCGCTTTCTATAAGGGAAAGGCCAAAGTGGCCGATAACCCGTCAAGCATCAGTGTTGCCTGGCGGTTTTAGTGCTAGGCGGCCTTGCGGGCCTGCGCGGTGAGTGCGGTTGGTAACGTCGTGGGTAAGGCTGTGTAAAGTCGCTTGATAGCCTATTGCCGCTAGCTATTATCTGCGCGCCGAAAGGTGCAGCGAAGCTGAGCTCGTCCTTGCATTTGCTTTTGGGTTCATCTTCTTACTGGGCTGGAATCTCCGATGTTGGCGTATCACCAGAAAAACTTTTTGATCGTCGATGATTTTTCTGACTTTCGCAGTTCCGTCAGGTCCATGCTGCGTGAGCTGGGGGTCAAGGATATCGACACCGCCGACACTGGAGAGCAGGCGCTGCGCATGTGCGCGCAGAAGCGCTACGACTTTATCCTGCAGGACTATCACCTGGGCGACGGTAAGAAAAATGGCCAGCAGGTGCTTGAAGACCTGATGGTCGACAAGTTGATTAGCCATGAGAGCGTGTTCGTCATGGTCACCGCCGAGACGAGCCAGGCGATGGTGCTCAGTGCCCTGGAGCACGAGCCCGATGCCTATCTGACCAAGCCCTTCAACCGCTCAGGCCTGGCCCAGCGGTTGGATCGGTTGGTGCAGCGCAAGAATTTACTCAAGCCCATCATGCAGGCCCTGGATCGCGGCAAGCCCACCGAGGTGTTGGCGGCCTGTGCGGCGTTGTGCAAGCAAGACCCGCGTTTCACGCCGTTATGCCTCAAGTACCGCGCCGATGCCCTTCGCGACCTGAACCAGCATGAGGCGCTGGAGAAGTTCCTCAATGCGATTCTGGCGGACCGCCCGCTGCCATGGGCCTACGCGATGTTGGGCCGGTTGCTGTTCAAGCGCGGCCAGGTCAAGCACGCCCAAGGCTTGTACGAAACGGCGCTCAAGGCGTTCCCGATGATGCCGGCCTTGTATGACGGGTTGGCGGACGTGTTGGTGGCTCAGGGCGATGCCAAACGTGCGCAAAGCGTGCTGGAAGAGGCGGTACGCCTGTCGCCGCTGGCGGTGCGCCGGCAATCGCAGTTGGGCAAATTGGCCTTGGCCAACGAGGATTTTGAAACCTCGTCCCGGGCCTATCGCAATGCGGTGGCCCAGGGGCAGCAGTCACGCTTCAAAGACCCGGAAAGTAACCTTGGCCTGGCCCAAGCCTTGATTAGCAAGGGCAGCGAGCGGGGCCTGGACACCCGCACGCGCCTGGAGATCAACAATGCCCTAGGCCTGGTGGCCAAGGAGAACCCGGGCGACCAGGGCCTGCAAGTGCGGGCGCGGCTGATGAAGGCTACCAGCCTGCTTATCAACGACGCGGAAACCGCCGAAAAACTCACCGAGCAAGCCATGGCGCGCCTAGACGGCATGGAGCAATTCATGAGCGCCGAGGCGGCGTTGCTGGTGGCCAAGCAGTTGCAGCAATTGGGCCAGGCCGAGGCCGGCGCCTCGATGCTCAAGAACTGCGCCGAGATTTACGGTGACGACCCGGTGGTGATGCAAGGCATCGCCAAGCTGACCGACGACCCGGCCATCCTCAACGCCGGCAACGCTGCGGCGGACCTCAACCGCCAAGGCGTGCGTGCCTACAAGGCAGGTGGCTTGACCGAAGCGCGGGAGCTGTTCCGCGGCGCGCTGTTGCTGCAACCGAAGAACATCAGTATTGCGCTGAACATGGCGCAGTCCCTGCTCCACGGCACCGACCCCAAGGCGGACGCGCCGCTGTTCGACGAATGCCGCGCCTGCTTGAAAATGGTCGGCATGATCCCCGAGAGCGACGCGCGTTATCCGCGTTATCAAAAACTGCGCAGCAAGGCGTTTGACCAATGAACGAGAGCGAACCGGGCCTGGACTTTTCCACGGTGATTGCGTCCACCGTCCATGACATGAAGAACTCCCTGGCCATGCTGATGCAGGCCCATAGCCAGTGGCTGGAGCGCTTGCCCCAGGCGCAGCGGCACACGGCCGAGCAGTCGGTGATGGCGTATGAGTTCGCCCACCTCAATGGCATGCTCGTGCAGTTGCTGGGCCTGTACAAACTGCAGGTCAACCAGTTGCCCTTGCAGCCCGGCTACCACGAGCTCGACGACTTCCTCGAAGCGCAATTGGCCTGCCATCAAGAGGTGTTCGAGCAACGCGGCATCGAGGCTCGCTATGAGGTCGATGAGTTGTGCGGGTTGGGGTTTTTCGACCGCAGCCTGATCGGTTCGGTGGTCTCCAACATCATCAACAATGTGCTGCGTTACGCGCGCCGGGCCTTGCTGATTAGCGTGCGCGAGGAGGCGGGGCAGTTGCTGTTGACCATCAATGATGACGGCGGCGGCTACCCGGCGCAGATGATCGAGCACCAGGCCGATTACCTTCAGGGCATCAACCAGGTCACCGGCAGCACCGGCCTGGGCCTGTATTTCGCCGCGCGTATCGCCGGCCTGCACCAGCGCAACGGCGTGTGCGGGCGTATCGCAATCAGCAATGGCGGGCCGTTGGGCGGCGCATTGTTCAGCCTCTATCTGCCGTAGTTTCGGGCCTGCGGACGGCGTAAATTATCGTTTCAGCCTTGGTGTGATGATCTATTCGCGGCGCGGCCCCCGGGTTTTGCGACGCTGTGCTTGAAATCCTGAACAGGTGATGCGTATTTTGTACGGGTCGCCGTTCGCGGCTTGCACAACAACAAGGATTGAGTCATGACGACCGATGGCCACAGTTCACTCGCACAGCGATTGACGGGCATTGATGAGATTGAATGTGTTACGCCGGACCTCAATGGTGTGCCTCGCGGCAAGGTGATGACTGCCGAGGGTTTCCTGGAAGGGCGGCGGTTGCAGATGGCGCGGGGGGTGCTGCTGCAATGCATCATGGGCGGTTATCCGCCGGCCCGATTTTATGGCAGCGACGACGGCGACCTGGCGTTGTGCCCCGACCCCGGGCAGATCCACCGCTTGCCCTGGAGCGACCAGCCGCGGGCCCTGGCCATTTGCGATGCCCATGAGCTGACGGGCGAAAGCTCACGGCTTTCCACCCGCGGCCAGCTCAAGGCCGTGATCGCCCGCTACGCCGAGCGTGGCTTGGCACCGGTGGTGGCGACCGAGTTGGAGTTCTTCGTCTTCGCCCCCAACACCGACCCGACTCAACCCTTCCAGCCGCCCCTGGGCCTGGACGGGCGCCGCGAGGACGGCCACTCGGCGTTCAGCGTCAGCTCCAACAACGGCTTGCGGCCGTTTTTTGCCGAGGTCTATCAGTGCATGGCCGCGCTGGGTTTGCCTCGCGACACCTTCATGCACGAAATGGGCGTTAGCCAGTTCGAGATCAACCTGCTGCACGGCGACCCGCTGTTGCTGGCCGACCAGACCTTCCTTTTCAAACACCTGCTCAAGGAAGTGGCGCTCAAGCATGGCTTGACCGTGGTGTGCATGGCCAAGCCACTGGCGCACACGCCGGGCAGTTCGATGCACATTCACCAAAGTGTGGTGGAGCTGGGCAGCGGGCGTAATGTGTTCAGCGATTCGGCGGGGGAGCCGACTGCGACGTTCCGTCATTTCATCGGCGGGCAGCAAGCGGGGATGGCGGATTTCACCGCACTGTTCGCACCGAACGTGAACTCCTACCAACGTTTGTGCCACCCCTATGCGTCGCCAAACAATGCGTGCTGGTCCCACGACAACCGCGCCGCTGGGCTGCGCATTCCAGCCAGTTCGCCGGTGGCGCGGCGGGTCGAAAACCGTTTGCCGGGGGCCGATGCCAACCCCTACCTGGCGATTGCCGCCAGCCTGGCCGCCGGCTTGCACGGCATCGAGCATGAGTTGGAGCCTGGTGCGGCGATCCAGGGTGAGTTCCAGGTGCCGGACCATTTGGCCCTGCCTTGTACCTTGCATGCCGCCCTTGAGCGTCTCAAACGCAGTTCATTGGCGAAGGAACTGTTTGGCAAGGAGTTCATCGAAGGCTACATCGCCTCGAAAACCATGGAGTTGACCAGTTTCTTCGATGAAATAACTCCCTGGGAGCGTCGTGTTCTAGCGGCCCAGGCATAACCGACCCTCGCCTTCGGGCTATCGTTAGCGATAGCCCGATCCTCACTTCAAGGAGCCGCTCGGAACGCCGATGCGCCAAATCTGGAAATCCTTTCGAGCGCTGTATTTCGCCTCGCTGATGATGCTTATCGGCTCAGGCCTATTGAGTACTTACCTGGCCTTGCGCCTGGCCGCGGACCACGTCGATGGTCTGTGGATCGGTGCGCTGATGGCCGCCAACTACTTCGGTCTTGTCCTGGGCGGCAAGATCGGCCATCGCCTGATCGCCCGTGTCGGGCATATTCGCGCCTACGCCACCTGCGCCGGCATTGTCGGCGCCGCGGTGCTGGGCCATGGCTTGGTGGACTGGCTACCCGCATGGCTGGTGCTGCGGGTGATCGTGGGCCTGGGCATGATGTGCCAGTACATGGTCATCGAGAGCTGGCTCAACGAGCAGGCCGAAGCCAAGCAACGAGGGCTGGTGTTCAGCGGCTACATGATCGCCTCGTACCTGGGCTTGGTGCTGGGGCAACTGATTCTGGTCATGCACCCGCAACTGGGCCTGGAACTGCTGATGCTGGTGGCGCTGTGCTTCGCCCTGTGCCTGGTGCCGGTGGCCATGACCCGGCGCATTCACCCCGCGCCCTTGCATCCGGCACCGATGGAGCCGCGGTTCTTTATCAAGCGCGTGCCGCAGTCGTTGAGCACGGTGCTGGGGGCGGGCCTGATAGTCGGTTCGTTCTACGGCCTTGCGCCGCTGTATGCCGCGCAGCAGGGGCTCTCGACCGAGCAAGTGGGTCTGTTCATGGGTAGCTGCATCTTCGCAGGCCTGGTGGTGCAGTGGCCGTTGGGCTGGTTATCGGACCGCTATGACCGTGCGCTGCTGATCCGCTGCTTCGCCGGGTTTCTCGCCGTGGCGGCGCTGCCCTTGGCGATCCTGCCGTCGGTGCCGCTGGAGGTGTTGTTTGTTGCCGGGTTCCTCTGTTCGCTGGTGCAGTTCTGCCTGTATCCGCTGGCGGTGGCGTTTTCCAACGACCATGTGGAGAGCGATCGTCGGGTGTCGCTGACGGCAATGCTGCTGGTGACCTACGGCGTGGGTGCCAGCATTGGGCCGCTGGTGGCCGGGGTGCTGATGAAGTTCTTCGGCAGCCAGATGCTCTATGCCTTCTTCAGTTTTTTTGCCCTGGTCCTGGTCTGGCGCATCCGGCCCAAGGCTGTGACCAACCTGCATCAGGTGGACGATGCACCGCTGCACCACGTGGCGATGCCGGACAGCATGTCCAGTTCGCCCCTGGTGGCGGCCCTCGACCCACGGGTGGACGAGCAAGTGGTGCAAGACCAGATGCAGCAGAGTCCAGCCACTCCCGACCCGGAGCTGGAACCTGACGCGGATGCGCAACCGGCGCCTGACGAAAACGGCGGGCCTGACGACGCAGACCCCGAACATCCCCACACCTTCACCGGTGCCAGGCCCTAAAACAAAAAACGGGCAGCCCTTACGCAGCTGCCCGTTTTTTGTGTGCTGGCGGATTTACATGTCGTCTTTGTCGAAGCGCCGCGCTTCGCGTTGCAACTGGTAGACGAAGCGCTCGACCTGGCGCTGTACCAGGCCACTCATGTTGTGAAAGCGCACGCCGGCGAACGTGGTGTCGATGCGCTCTTCGTGGTGCAGGTGGCGCAGTTCCACCGGCGCGGTCATGGCGCCGAAGGGCAGGGCGGCGACGAAACGGTCGTAGACCTCGCCCAGTTGCAGGCGATCGGAGATGTCGCCGTCAAAGCGCAACTTGCAGCCGGTGGCGGAAATATCCAACAGCTTGCCCTTGACCGGGGCTTTGAGCTTCTCACCGCCCAACTCGATATCCACCAGTTGCGCCAGTTTCAGGGCCGCGCGAAAGGCGTTGCGCCGCTGGTGGTAGACCACTTCGGTAGGCATGACCGTGCGGTAGCAGCGGTGATCCTTGGTTTCATCGAGGGTCGGGGTGCCGTTGCTTTCCCAAGCGATCCGCACGCCTTCGTGAAAGCCTTCGACGCGAAAAGGCTCGCCGCCGAACATGAAGCGCTCGCCGTCGCGGGGGATCATTTCATCGAGGGCAATCATGCCGCTGTCGCGGTCGACCTCCACCAGATAGCTCTGAAAGCGCTGGCTGCGTTCATGGAACGTAATAATCAGGGGATCGTGGCTCTCTTGCAGCGACCGCAGGTTAGCGGCGATTTCCAGAGGTGTGGTGAGCACCTTGGGGGGCTGCGGAGCGTCTTCCGCGTTTAAGGCATTGGACACGGTTCATCAATCTCCAGACAAAATACAACTACACGCAAGATCCGGCATTTTGCCAGCATGTGGCGCGGCTTCATAGGGCGCGCTCATAAGGGCTCAAGCCTGACTGAGCGGGCGTGGCTTCGCAAGCTTGGAGGTTGACCCGCGGGCATCGTAGAGCGAAGGCGGTTCGCCACCTGTGAGAATGCGCAACTGGTGTGCGGTGGTGGCTTGTTGCAGTTGGATCGACTGGCCGTTCTGCTCGTTGATGGCGTGGCATTGGGCGAGTTTTTGGTTCAGGACTTCGCTTTGCGCCAGCAATTGCGGGCCAATGCTTGAGTGCTCGGCCAGTTGCGCGAGACCGTTGTGGTTGGCGGGCAGGTTGAGGCTGGCGAGGATTTCGCTGCGCTTGCGGCCATGCTGCTCCAGCAAAATGATTAACGCCTGTTTTTGCGCGAGGATTTCTTCGAGCAGCCGCATGTCGCGTCCGTGGAGGGCCAGGGACTCGGTTTGCAGCAACTCCAGCAACTGTTGAGCTGGAGCAAAGTCGTCGGTAATCAGTTGCAGTAAGTTGGTGTCGTGCATGACGGGCCTTGGGTTCTAAGCGTCCAAAAGCCTGGCGCAGGCCTTGGGCTAGCGCTGGGCTTCGAAATTGAGCAGCTTGCTGGCTACACGGTTGCTGTCGACTTTATAGCTGCCATCGGCAATCGCTTGCTTCAACTCGGCCACGCGGGCCTTATCGACGGCAGGCTGATCGCGCAGCTTGTCGGTGACCTTCTGCAACTGTTGAGCCTCATTGCTCAGGTGTACCGATTCCCCGCTTTTGCTGGCGGAGGGCTGTTGGGCGGCGGTAGTGACCGGCGCGGACTGCCCGGCATCACCGGTTTCTTTGTTGGCGCCGCTACGGGCGGTGGCCAATGAGGGGGAGCTGTTTAATCGGCTGAAATCGATGACCATGATGGAAAAAACCTCTGGGTATTTGGACGCTTGCCATGTTTTCGGCCATACCCGGAAAAACTTTAGGCTCAATTATCGGTAGACGAACGCGCCAGGGCCACGCGGCGTACTGGCACAGTCTAGGGAACGACTGAGGCAAGCGCCAGTGCTCTACAAGGCCACCTCGACCTGGCCCGGAGCGGTCACCCGTGCCTTGATGACCCGTTGGGAGTTGAGGTTCTTGACCCGGATCTGTTCGCTCATGCCGCCATTGGACAGGGCTTCCCCCGGCATCCGCACGCTGAGGGTGCCGCTGCGCGCCGAGATCACCACCTGGTCGCCCTTGCGCACCACTTCGGCCTGCTCCATGTGCACCAGGGTAATGACTTGGTCGTTGACCATTGGTCGGACAAGTTTTTGCCCGATCGCCTGATCGACGGAAGTCAGGTAACTCTGTGTTATCAGGCTGATATCACGCTCGCGTAGGGTGACGTCTTCGGGGCCGATGATGGCGGTGCGCTTGAGCGGCCGGGTGGTGGTCACGATCTCGCGAAACAGGCGTACTTGAGCGGGTACGAACACGGTCCAGGGCGCAGCGCCATCACAGCGCACGCGCACCGTGACACGGCCCAGGGGCACGGCGGGGCTCTCCAGGGTCGCTGTCAATTCCTTGTCGCACTGGGGCAGGCGCAGGCGCGGGTCGAGCTGGTTGACCTGGATCTCGTAGCGTCCTTCGGTCTGGCTGGTGGCCAGGTAGTCTTCCACGGTGAATTCAAGAAACCCTTGGGTGACGCCGATAAGCAGATCAGGCAAGGTGACCGAGTCGGCCAGGGCCGGGCCGCCGACGGCCAGGCAACACAGCGCCGACCAGGCGCACAGGCCTTTGCGGTAGGTTGAGGTCAGGCGTCGGGAAAATGTCGTTTTGGCGTTCATAAGAGTTAAAAAGCAAGCGCCGTGCCGTTTAGCAATGAACGGGCGTCGGATCTTTTCAAGTGTGTGGGTGTAGTGGGAGTCGGGCATGGCTGGTGTAATGGATTCGGTGAACCAGCGCACGCAACTGGTGGGGCAGAATCGCCTTGAGCTGTTGTTGTTCCGCTTGGACGGAACGCAGCTTTACGGGATCAACGTGTTCAAGGTTCGGGAGGTGCTGCAATGCCCCAAACTGACGGTGCTGCCTAAGTCCCATCCTGTCGTGTGCGGTGTCGCCAATATTCGCGGTGCGACCATTCCGATTCTGGACTTGGCGATGGCCACCGGGTCGGGCGGTTTGCAGGACCAAAGCAACCCCTTCGTGATAATCACGGAGTACAACACCAAGACCCAGGGTTTCCTGGTGCGCTCGGTGGAACGTATCGTCAACATGAACTGGGAGGAGATCCACCCGCCACCCAAGGGCACCGGGCGCGATCACTACCTGACCGCCGTTACCCGGGTCGATAACCAGTTGGTGGAAATCATCGACGTAGAGAAGGTGCTGGCTGAAGTGGCGCCGACGCCGGAGTCGATTTCCTTTGGCGTGGTGGACACCGAAACCCAGCAAAAGGCCATATCGCTGCGGGTGTTGACGGTGGATGACTCCTCGGTGGCGCGCAAACAGGTTTCGCGTTGCCTGCAAACCGTTGGGGTTGAGGTGGTGGCGCTCAATGACGGTCGCCAGGCGTTCGAATACCTGCGCAAACTGGTGGACGAGGGCAAGAAGCCCGAAGAAGAATTTTTGATGATGATCTCCGACATCGAGATGCCGGAAATGGACGGCTACACTCTCACGGCCGAGATACGCAACGATCCACGCATGCAAAAACTGCATATCATCCTGCATACTTCGCTGTCCGGAGTGTTCAATCAGGCGATGGTCAAGAAAGTCGGTGCCGATGACTTCCTGGCCAAATTCCGTCCTGATGACCTGGCAGCCCGGGTCGTTGACCGGATCAAAGCAGCAGATCACAGCTAGGGGCGCCTGCCCCGGCGAACAACACGATTTTAGAGGCGGTATCTTTGTCTACGGGTAATTTGGATTTCGAACAGTTCCGGGTCTTCCTGGAAAAAGCCTGTGGCATTTTGCTCGGTGAGAACAAGCAGTATCTGGTGTCGAGCCGTCTCAACAAACTGATGGAACAGCAGGGCATCAAGTCCCTGGGGGAGTTGGTCCAGCGTATCCAGACCCAGCCGCGCAGTGGTTTGCGCGAGTTGGTGGTGGACGCCATGACCACCAACGAAACCCTGTGGTTTCGTGATACCTACCCCTTTGAGGTGCTCAAGAACAAGGTGCTGCCCCAGGCGATCAAGGCCAACCCCGGCCAGCGGCTGCGCATCTGGTCGGCGGCCTGTTCGTCGGGGCAGGAACCTTACTCCCTGTCCATGGCCATCGACGAGTTCGAGCGGGTCAACATGGGGCAGTTGAAGATGGGGGTGCAGATTGTTGCCACCGACCTGTCGAGCACCATGTTGAACAACTGCAAGACCGGCGAATACGACAGCCTGGCCATCGGCCGCGGTTTGTCGCCCGAGCGCTTGCAGCGTTATTTCGACCCCAAGGGGCCGGGGCGCTGGGCAGTTAAGGCACCGATCAAGAGCCGGGTGGAGTTTCGCTCGTTCAACCTCTTGGACAGCTACGCCAGCCTGGGCAAGTTCGATATCGTGTTCTGCCGCAACGTGCTGATCTACTTCTCCGCCGAGGTGAAGAAAGACATCCTGCTGCGTATCCACAGCACCCTGAAACCGGGCGGTTACCTGTTTCTCGGCGCGTCGGAAGCCTTGAACGGCTTGCCGGACCACTACCAGATGGTCCAGTGCAGCCCGGGCATTATCTACCAGGCCAAGTGATTGGCTGGCGACAACGAAAAACGGGAGCCCTCAGCGGCTCCCGTTTTTTTTGCCGTCACTGTAGTTGGCTGGCCTGCGGTGGGAGCGAGCCTGCTCGCGTTAGCGGGCGAGTCGCTACCGTCGCGCCGGTGGCTGACCTGCCGCCCCCGCAAAGCGGCAGAAAAGCGGCGGCCAGCGGAAACCCATTGCCGCTTTTCTGGCATCGGTGCCTTGCCGGGGCCGGCAAAGCCCGTGTTTTCGGGGGGTTATGCAGTTGGCACGCGGCTTGCTAAGTTCCAGCTACGAAAAACCGGTCACCCAAAGGTTTCCCGACATGAGCATCAGCTTCGACAAAGCGCTCGGTATCCATGAACAGGCTCTTGGCTTTCGCGCCAAGCGTGCCGAAGTCCTGGCCAACAACATCGCCAACGCCGATACCCCGAACTACAAGGCTCGGGATCTGGACTTTTCGGCTGTGCTGGCGGCGCAGAGCGAAAAGACCAAGAGCGGCGCCTTCGCCTTGAATATGACCAATAACCGTCATATCGAAGCGCAAGGCCTGGGCAATGGCGACGAATCGTTGCTGTATCGCACGCCGATGCAGCCCTCGATCGACCAGAACACCGTGGATGCCCAGCTCGAGCAGTCGAACTATGCCGAGAACTCGGTCAACTTCCAGGCCAGCTTCACGCTGCTCAATGGCAAATTCAAAGGGTTGATCGCAGCCCTGCGCGGAGAGTAACCATGTCCCTGTCCAGTGTTTTTAACATCGCAGGTTCCGGCATGAGTGCCCAGACCACGCGCCTGAACACCGTCGCCAGTAACATCGCCAACGCCGAGACGGTCTCCTCGAGCATCGACCAGACCTATCGCGCCCGTCACCCGGTGTTCGCCACCATGTTCCAGGGCGGCCAGAGCGGCGGCAGCGATTCGCTGTTCCAGAACCAGGACGCTGCCGGCCAGGGCGTGCAGGTGCTCGGCGTAGTCGAAGACCAGAGCAACCTGGATGCACGCTACGAACCCAACCATCCGTCCGCTGACGCCAAGGGCTATGTCTATTACCCCAACGTCAACGTGGTCGAGGAAATGGCTGACATGATTTCCGCCAGTCGGTCCTTCCAGACCAACGCCGAAATGATGAATACCGCCAAAACCATGATGCAGAAGGTCCTGACCCTGGGTCAGTGATAAGGGGCTACTCCTATGAGCGTTAAGGACACCACCAGCGCCAACGCCTTCAATGACGTCGTCAACAACGTCAAGAAGACCGGCGGCACCGACGGCGCCAACACGACCAAGAAGGCTGCCGACGGCACCGTCATGGGCAAGGATGCGTTCTTGCAGTTGCTGGTCACCCAATTGAAAAACCAGAACCCGCTGGAGCCCCAGGACAACGGCGCGTTCGTTGCCCAGTTGGCGCAGTTCAGCAGCCTGGAAGGCATCACCACCCTCAATGACTCGGTGTCGTCGCTGTCCACCAGCTACAAGTCGTCCCAGGCCTTGCAGGCCTCGTCGCTGGTGGGCCGCTCGGTGATCGTGCAAACCGACACGTCGGTGGTCGACCCGGAAAAAGGCCTCACCGGTTCTCTGGTCGTCAGCAAGCCGATCAGCAACGCCACCATCACCGTCACCGACAAGGACGGCAAGGTCGTCAAGACCATCGACATGGGCAGCCAGGTCGCTGGCAGCCCGACCTTTACCTGGGACGGTACCAACACGGCCGGTGAGAAAGTCGAGAAGGGCACCTACTCCTTCAAAGCCACCACCAAGACCGACGATGGCACCGTTGCCCTGCTGACCTCCCTGCCGGCGACCGTCAACAGCGTGACGCTGAGCCAGACCGGCGGCGAAATCATGCTTAACCTCGCTGGCCTGGGCGCCGTTGCCCTGTCCAAAGTCCAAACGATTGGTTTGTAGAGCCGAATAACGCGGCACAAGGAGTGAGATATGTCTTTCAACATTGGCCTCAGCGGTCTCTATGCATCCAACAAGCAACTGGACGTCACCGGTAACAACATCGCCAACGTCGCGACCACTGGTTTCAAGTCCTCTCGTGCGGAATTCCAGGACGTCTACTCGGCCCTGCGCCTGGGTAACGGCAGCAAGACCATCGGCAACGGCGTGAACCTGGCTAACGTGTCCCAGCAGTTCAGCCAGGGCGACGTGAACACTTCCGGCGGCATGCTGGACATGGCGATCCAGGGCGGCGGCTTCTTCACCCTGAGCACCAACGGCTCGCTGAGCTACACCCGCGCCGGCACGTTCCAGCGTGACAAGGAAGGCTTCGTCACCACCTCCGACGGTACCGGCCGCCTGCAAGGCTACGCCGTGGACGACGAAGGCAAGGTCGTCAAGGGTATTCTCACTGACCTGCGCATCGACCAGGCCAACCTGCCGCCCAAGGCGTCGAGCAAAGTCGACTCCACCAGTAACCTCAAGTCCACCAGTGACGTCATCAACCAGACCGACATTCCGTTCGATCCGAGTAACCTCAAGTCCTTCACCGAGCAGTTCAGCACCACCATCTACGACACCCAGGGTAACTCCCACCCGATGGACCAGTACGTGGTCAAGACCGGCTCCAACACCTGGAAGACCTACACCCTGATCGATGGCCGCAACCCTAACGGCTCGCCGGTGACCGGCACAGGCGCCCAGGCACCGGTGGCTTCGACCATGTCCTTCGACACCGCTGGCGAACTGACGGGCATCGTCACTCCACCTAGCACCGCCTCCAATACCACCCTGACCATCCCGGGTACCGGTACCGGCGCCTGGGTGCCCAGCGTCATGGTCGGCGGTGTGTGGACCCCCAACGGCGCGGCCGCTAACCCCGATGGCATTGCCATCAACATGGCCAGCATCACCCAGTACAACTCGGTGACCTACCGCAACCCGCCGGTCACCGACGGCTACGCCACCGGCGAAATCACCGGGCTGAAAATCGACGGCAATGGCGTGATGTTCGCCAACTTCAGCAACCAGCAAAGCAAGGCCATTGGCCAATTGGCCCTGGCCAGCTTCAACAACGAGCAAGGCCTGCAACCGGCGGGTGGCACAAGCTGGAAAGAAACCTTCGCCTCGGGCCAGCCAGGCTATGACACCCCGCAGACCGGCACCCTGGGCACCATCGTGGCCGGTAACCTGGAAGGCTCCAACGTCAACCTGACCAACGAGTTGGTGGACCTTATCAAGGCGCAGAGCAACTACCAGGCCAACGCCAAGACCATCTCCACCCAGAGCACCATCATGCAGACCATCATCCAGATGACCTGATAGCGGTTCGCGCTCTACCAAAAGCCCCTCGAAAGAGGGGCTTTTTTGTGTGTGGGAGCGAGCAAGCCCGCACAGTTTTGGGAACACGTTCACCGGGGCATTTCTGTGGGAGCAAGCCTGTTCGCAATGGCGCCCCCCGACTGCGCCGCTCATCTGCCGCGGCCCCAGCGGGTTACTCCACACAAAAGAAAACCCCCGGCAAACCAAAAGTCTGTCGGGGGTTTTTCAGTCAGCGCCTGGCGGGGCTGGACGGCTCAGCTTATTGGCAGGCTTCGCAATCCGGCTCGTCGATGGCGCAGGCTTTTGGCACGGGGGCCGGGCCGGCAGGGGCGGCGAGGACCGAGTCGTCGCCGTGGTTGCCGCCGCTGGATACCGCGTTCAGCTTGCCGGTGTTGATGGTCGATTTCTCGGTGCTGGTGGCGGCCAGGGCACGGAGGTAGTAAGTGGTTTTCAGGCCACGGTACCAAGCCATGCGGTAGGTCACGTCCAATTTCTTGCCCGAGGCGCCGGCGATGTACAGGTTCAGCGACTGAGCCTGGTCGATCCACTTCTGGCGGCGGCTGGCGGCGTCGACGATCCACTTGGTGTCCACTTCGAACGCGGTGGCGTAGAGCTCTTTGAGTTCCTGCGGGATGCGCTCGATCTGCTGCACCGAACCGTCGTAGTACTTGAGGTCGTTAATCATCACCGAGTCCCACAAGTCGCGGGCCTTGAGGTCGCGAACCAGGTACGGGTTGATGACGGTGAACTCACCCGACAGGTTGGATTTCACATAGAGGTTTTGATAGGTCGGTTCGATCGACTGCGAGACGCCGGTGATGTTGGCGATGGTGGCGGTCGGTGCGATGGCCATGATGTTGGAGTTACGAATGCCTTTCTGCACGCGGGCACGAACCGGTGCCCAGTCCAGGGATTCGTTGAGGTCAACGTCGATGTACTTCTGGCCGCGCTGCTCGATCAGGATCTGCTGCGAGTCCAGCGGCAGGATGCCTTTGGACCACAGCGAGCCCTGGAACGTCTCGTAGGCGCCGCGCTCGTCGGCCAGGTCGCAGGAAGCCTGGATCGCGTAGTAGCTGACCGCTTCCATGGACTTGTCGGCGAACTCGACCGCGGCATCCGAACCGTAGGGAATGTGCTGCAGGTACAGAGCGTCCTGGAAGCCCATGATGCCCAGGCCTACCGGGCGGTGCTTGAAGTTGGAGTTCTTCGCTTGCGGCACCGAGTAGTAGTTGATGTCGATCACGTTGTCGAGCATGCGTACCGCAGTGTTGACGGTGCGTTCCAGCTTGGCGGTGTCGAGCTTGCCGCCCACGATGTGGTTCGGCAGGTTGATCGAGCCCAGGTTGCAGACCGCGATTTCGTCCTTGTTGGTGTTCAGGGTGATCTCGGTGCACAGGTTCGAGCTGTGGACCACGCCCACGTGCTGCTGCGGGCTGCGCAGGTTGCATGGGTCCTTGAAGGTCAGCCATGGATGGCCGGTTTCAAACAGCATGGACAGCATCTTGCGCCACAGGTCTTTGGCCTGGATGGTCTTGAACAGCTTGACCTTGCCCGGGTACTCGGTGAGGGCTTCGTAGTACTCGTAGCGCTCTTCGAAGGCCTTGCCGGTCAGGTCGTGCAGGTCCGGCACTTCCGATGGCGAGAACAGGGTCCACTTGCCGTCGTCGAAGACGCGCTTCATGAACAGGTCGGGGATCCAGTTGGCGGTGTTCATGTCGTGGGTGCGGCGACGGTCATCACCGGTGTTCTTGCGCAGCTCGATGAACTCTTCGATGTCCATGTGCCAGGTTTCCAGGTAGGCGCAGACCGCGCCCTTGCGCTTGCCACCCTGGTTCACGGCGACGGCGGTGTCGTTCACGACCTTGAGGAACGGCACGACGCCCTGGGACTTGCCGTTGGTGCCCTTGATGTACGAACCCAGTGCGCGCACCGGGGTCCAGTCGTTGCCCAGGCCGCCGGCGAATTTGGACAACATGGCGTTGTCGTGGATCGCGTGGTAGATGCCCGACAGGTCGTCCGGCACGGTGGTCAGGTAGCAGCTCGACAGCTGTGGGCGCAGGGTACCGGCGTTGAACAGGGTCGGGGTCGAGGACATGTAGTCGAAGGACGACAACAGGTTGTAGAACTCGATGGCGCGGTCTTCTTTGTTCTTTTCTTCGATGGCCAGGCCCATGGCCACGCGCATGAAGAAGATCTGCGGCAGTTCGAAGCGGATACCGTCCTTGTGGATGAAGTAACGGTCGTACAGGGTTTGCAGGCCCAGGTAGGTGAACTGCTGGTCACGCTCGTGGTTGATCGCCTTGCCCAGTTTTTCCAGGTCGAAGTCGGCCAGTACCGGGTTCAGCAACTCAAACTCGATGCCCTTGGCGATGTAGGCCGGCAGGGCCTTGGCGTACAGCTCGGCCATTTCGTGGTGAGTGGCGCTCTGGGCCACTTGCAGGAAGCCCAGGCCTTCGGCGCGCAGGGTGTCCATCAGCAGGCGGGCGGTGACGAACGAGTAGTTCGGCTCGCGCTCGACCAGGGTACGGGCGGTCATCACCAGGGCGGTGTTGACGTCGCTCAGGGCCACGCCGTCGTAGAGGTTCTTCAGGGTTTCGCGCTGGATCAGGTCGCCATCGACTTCTTCCAGGCCTTCGCAGGCTTCGGTGACGATGGTGTTCAGGCGGCCCATGTCCAGCGGCGCGAAGGTGCCGTCGGCCAGGGTGATGCGGATCGAGGGGTGAGCCTGCACGGCGTCGGCGGCCGGCGCGCGGGTGGCGCGTTCCTTGGAACGGGCGTCGCGGTAGATCACGTAGTCGCGGGCCACTTTCTGCTCGCCGGCACGCATCAGGGCCAGTTCGACCTGGTCCTGGATTTCTTCGATATGGATGGTGCCGCCCGAAGGCATGCGGCGCTTGAAGGTCGCGGTGACTTGTTCGGTCAGGCGGGCCACGGTGTCGTGGATTCGCGACGAGGCGGCAGCGGTGCCGCCTTCAACTGCGAGGAACGCTTTGGTGATGGCGACGGTGATCTTGTCATCGGTGTAAGGAACGACAGTGCCGTTACGCTTAATCACTCGCAATTGGCCCGGTGCGGTGGCGGACAGATCCTGGTTGGAATCGGCGGCCTGCGGCACATTGCCCTGCGGGTTCTCGCGAGTTGTGTCGGTTTGCATGGGTGTCTCCACGTTCTCTATGTTTGTTGGGGCACCGTCTTGGTGCCCACCGTTCCGTCCTGAAGCACTACAACCGGCGAGGCCGGGCATAACCACTTCGGGACAGGAGGAAGGCGCTCTTGCGGGCGTCGCTTCCATGCCGAAGTCTTGGGTTCCAAGCCGCAAGGCGCGAAACCGTTTTGCGATGGATGACAGATTCTCTACTGCAACACCCGTACCGCTTTGGCCGTGGTTGGCTGCAAAGCGGTGGCCATCCGCAGACGCGGTTTGGTCTTCTGAAATGACGATTGGTTCAACCAAACGCAAGCAAGAAAAGCACTTGAGTTTCTTGTCTGAACTGTGTTTGGTTTTTGTCTCGAAACCCCATATGTAGGGTTTTTCGGCGCGCGAGCTACAAGATAATGCGTTTGGGTGGATGATTGCAACGTGATACCTGTGGATAAAGCTGTGCGTAAATTGTGTATGAAAGACGTATTCGTCCTGTAGGCCGCGTCGCTGCTGGACTGCGCCGTTTGTCACTGTTTTTTACCGCCGGAAATAGCCTTGGGCGGATTTTTGCGGGCGCGAACCCTATCACAAAAAAGGGTACTTACCGAGCCCATTTGCCCGCTTGTCTTTAGCCGCGCAGGCGTTGCTACAATCGCCCGTTCGATTCGCTGTCTTATCCGCCCCAAACATTACAAAAAGACGGGCGGATCCTTCCTTTATCAGTGTTTTTGGCAAGCAGAGGTCCCCGTGGAGCAAGAAGCGTGGCAGGTATTGATTGTCGAGGACGACCAGCGTCTGGCTGAGTTGACCCGTGATTACCTGGAAAGCAATGGATTGCGTGTCGCCATCGAGGGCAACGGTGCCCTGGCCGCCGCCCGGATCATCGCCGAGCAACCGGACCTGGTGATCCTCGACCTGATGCTGCCCGGCGAGGATGGCCTGAGCATCTGCCGCAAGGTGCGCGACCGCTATGAAGGACCGATCCTGATGCTCACCGCCCGTGCCGACGACATGGACCAGGTGCTGGGCCTGGACCTGGGTGCCGACGACTACGTGTGCAAACCCGTGCGCCCGCGCTTGTTGCTGGCGCGCATCCAGGCGTTGCTGCGCCGCAGCGAAGCGCCGGAGCCGGCGGCCCCGGAAAAACCCCGGCGCCTGCAATTCGGCCCGTTGGTGGTGGACCACGCCTTGCGCGAGGCCTGGCTGAGCGACGCCGGCATCGAATTGACCAGCGCCGAGTTCGACCTGCTGTGGCTGCTGGTGGCCAACGCCGGACGCATCCTCTCGCGCGAGGAAATCTTCACCGCCCTGCGCGGCATCGGCTATGACGGCCAGGACCGCTCCATCGACGTGCGCATCTCGCGCATCCGCCCCAAGATCGGCGACGACCCCATCCACCCGCGGCTGATTAAGACCATCCGCAGCAAAGGCTACTTGTTCGTTCCCGAAGCCTGCGTAGACATGCCGCTGTGAACTCCATCTTCCTGCGCATCTACGGCGGCATGTGCGCGGCGCTGATCCTGGTGGCGGTGCTCGGCGTGCTGGCGCTGCACCTGCTCAACCAGGCCCGCGGCGAGCAGTACCGCGAACGCCTGGCCCACGGCACGTTCTCCCTGATGGCCGACAACCTGCAACCGATGAACGAGTTCGAGCGCCGCCGCGCCGTGACCATGTGGGAGCGCCTGTTGGGCATCCCGCTGAAGTTGCAGACCTTCGCCGACACCGACCTGGACCTCGGCCAGCGCAACCGTATCCTGCGCGGCCAGGCGCTGGTGGAGCAAACCGGGCCGCACGCGGCGCGGGTTTATCGGCTGGTCAGCCAGAAGGAGCAACTGGTGCTCACCGGCGAGGTGTTGCAGATCAGCGAGCAACTGGCGCGGGCCACCATCTACCTGCTGGCCGATGAACTGGTGCGCTACCCCGTGGCCGAGCAGCCCCAGCGCCTGGCAGCCCTCAAACGCGACAAGGGCTTTGGCTTCGACATGCACCTGGTTGACCTGGAACAGGCCGACATGGACGAAGACCAGCGCCGCCGCGTGGCCGAAGGCGACACGGTGATGGCCCTGGGCAAGGGCGGCGATTCGATCCGCGTGTTCGCCGGCATGGTCGGCACGCCCTGGGTACTGGAAATCGGCCCGCTGTACCAGATGAACCCCTACCCGGTGGAGTGGTTGGTGCTGATTGCCGCCCTGGGCCTGAGCTTGATCGGCTTGATCGTGTACCTGCTGGTGCGTCAGTTGGAACGCCGCCTCAGTGGCCTGGAGTCAGCGGCCACGCGCATCGCCCAGGGCAGCCTGGAAACCCGCGTGCCGGCCCGTGGCGCCGACTCGGTGGGGCGCCTGGCCGCGGCGTTCAATGGCATGGCCGAGCACTTGCAGCGCCTGCTGGCCATTCAGCGTGAACTGGTGCGGGCGGTGTCCCACGAGTTGCGCACCCCGGTGGCGCGCTTGCGCTTCGGCCTGGAGATGATCGCCTCGGCCGCCACGCCTGCGGCCCGCGACAAGTACATGGACGGCATGGACAACGACATCCAGGACCTGGACCGCTTGGTGGATGAAATGCTCACCTACGCGCGCCTGGAGCAGGGCTCGCCGGTGCTCGACTTCCAGCGAGTGGACCTCGATGCCCTGGTCAACCAGGTGATCGAAGAACTGGCGCCGCTGCGGGCCAACGTCAAGGTCCGGCGTGGCTTGTGCCTGTCGGCCGCCAACTGCGACGACGCCTGGGTCGAGGCCGAGCCGCGCTACCTGCACCGCGCCTTGCAGAACCTGGTGGGCAACGCCATGCGCCATGCCGAGGGGCAGGTGTCCATCAGCTATCAGGTGGGCCAGCAACGCTGCCGCATCGACGTCGAAGACGACGGGCCGGGCGTGCCGGAAAGTGCCTGGGAGCGGATCTTCACCCCGTTCCTGCGCCTGGACGACAGCCGCACCCGGGCCTCGGGCGGCCATGGCTTGGGCCTGTCCATCGTGCGCCGGATCATCCATTGGCACGGCGGCCGGGCGCTAATCAGCAAAAGCAAAAGCCTCGGCGGCGCGTGCTTCAGCCTGAGCTGGCCGCGGCATCAGGAGAAGTAGCAAGCGGGCCTGCCAGCGATGGCGGTCTCAAGATCGCCCTCGCGGGCGAGCCCGCTCCCACACAAATAGTTTCCACCCCATAAACGCAGCTCAGGCCACACAAAAGCAGTTCCCCCATTCAGCCCACTACCACATGGCTGATGTCAGGCCTCAACCCCCACCAAACTCAGCAACTGCCCATCCGCCACACAAAACTGCCCGTCCAGTTCGCGGCCGTGGTGCCAGTCGCCGGACAGGTCGGTGAGCAGGCGCAGGCGCACGTGGCCGCTGCGGTCCCAGGCCAGCACTTGGGCATGCTCGAAGTAGAAGCGCTGGCGCACGATGGGGTAGAGGGCCTTGAACAGGCTTTCCTTGGCCGAGAAGGTCAGGGTCACCAGCAGGGCGATATCCTCGGCGGGGCCGGCGGCCATGCGCTTGAGTTCTTCACCGGTGAGGATTTCCCCGGCCAGGCGTCGCGCCCGTTCCTCGTCCAGCAGGTTTTCCAGGTCCATGCCCAGGCCTTGCCAGTGTTCCTTGCGCGCGACGATGGCTGCCGCCCGGCCCGTGCCGTGGGTGATCGAGCCGCACAGGTGCGCCGGCCACACCGGGGCACGGTCCTCGCCAATGGCCGGCACGCAGTCGAGGCCGTCGAGCCGGTGCAGGGCGGCGCGGGCGCACAGGCGCCCGGCGAGGAATTCGGCCTGGCGCTTGGCCACCGAGCGTTGGATGTTCGGCGGCGCGGCGATGGCGCTGCGCTGGAAGTCGTCGCCGGCCAGGTGCGCCGGGTCGAACCGGGTGCTCAGCAGCACGGTGTGCGCCAGGGGCACGGGCAGCGGCCAATGGTCGTCGAGGGGGGAGCAGCAGGCGGGGAGGGTGTGGGTGGCGTTCATCGCGGCATTTTGCCCCGGTTGCCCCGGTGCTGGGTAGTGCAGGTTTGGTTCAGCCCAGGTTCAGCAGGCGTTCAGGGGCAGTTCAGGGGCCGTTGGTTACTGTAGCGACGTCCCCAAACAGCGCACCGCGCAACAGGAAAACCACTATGACGACTTTCAAGAAGTTGATTCTGGCCTTCACCGTTCTGGGCGCCAGCGCCATGGTCCAGGCTGGCGACAGCAATTTCGCCAGCCTGACCCTGGGCCAGACCAGCGACAAAGTGAAGAAATCCGGCTCCCTGGACCGCCACCTGGGCAGCCCCAACGCCGATGGCGTGATCGGCAAGGACACCACTTGGGGCCTGCGCCTCGGTCAGCAGAACAGCGAAGGCCGCTACTACGCCACCTACGACAACGTCTCCGGCTCCCACAATGGCCTGAAATTGCGCCAGGAAAACCTGCTGGGCAGTTACGACAAATTCCTGCCGGTCACCGCCAGCACCCAATTGTTCGGCGGCGCCACCGCCGGCCTGACCAAACTGACCCAGGATTCCCCCGGCATGAGCCGCGACAGCGACATCGGCTACGCTGTGGGCGTGCAGGCCGGCGTCTTGCAGCAAGTTTCGCAAAACACCTCGGTGGAACTGGGTTACCGTTACCTGCGCAGCAATGCCAGCACCGAAGTGAGCGAGCGCGGCGTGGGCAAACAAGGCTCCCTGAGCCTGACCAGCAGCGCGCAGACCTACCTGTCGGCCAACTACGCATTCTAAGTACAGGTCGCAACGCCGGGCGCCGGGCCACCTGCGCCCGGCGCCCGTGCATCGGTCCAAGAGGTGAGGCCCCCCATGAAACTGCTGGTCGTCGAAGACGAAGCGCTGCTGCGCCATCATTTGTACACCCGGCTCAGCGACAGCGGCCATGTGGTCGAGGCCGTGGCCAATGCCGAGGAGGCGCTGTACCAGATCGAGCAGTTCAACCACGACCTGGCGGTGATCGACCTCGGCCTGCCGGGCCTGGGTGGGTTGGACCTGATCCGCCAGTTGCGGGCGGCCGGCAAGAGCTTCCCGATCCTGATCCTCACCGCCCGCGGTAACTGGCAGGACAAGGTCGAAGGCTTGGCCGCCGGGGCCGACGACTACCTGGTCAAGCCGTTCCAGTTCGAGGAGCTGGAGGCGCGTCTCAATGCGTTGCTGCGCCGCTCCAGCGGCTTTACCCAATCCACCATCACCGCCGGGCCGCTGCTGCTGGACCTCAACCGTAAGCAGGCATCCCTCGATGACCAACCCCTGGGCCTGACCGCTTACGAGTACCGCATCCTCGAATACCTGATGCGCCACCATCAGCAAGTGGTGGCCAAGGATCGCCTGATGGAGCAGCTCTACCCGGACGACGACGATCGCGACCCCAATGTCATCGAAGTGCTGGTGGGGCGCCTGCGCCGCAAACTGGAGGCGCCCAACGGCTTTAAACCCATCGACACCGTGCGCGGCCTGGGCTACCTGTTCACCGAGCGCTGCCGATGATCCGCTCGCTACGCCTGCGCCTGATGCTGGCGGCCACCACCCTGGCCGTGTTGTTCATGCTGGCCTTGCTGCCGGCGATGCAGGGCGCGTTCAGCCTGGCCTTGCAGGACTCCATCGAACAACGCCTGGCCTCGGACGTGACCACGCTCATCTCCGCCGCGCGGGTGGAAAACAACCACCTGCAAATGCCTGCGCAACTGCCCGACGAGCGCTTCAACCTGGCCGACAGCCGCTTGCTGGGCTACATCTACGACCGCGAGGGGCACCTGGTGTGGCGCTCGCGGGCCACCCAGGAAGAAAACATCAACTACACCCCGCGCTACGACGGGCGCGGTAACGAGTTCGAGCGCATCCGCGAAAGCAGCGGCCAGGAATTCTTCGTCTATGACGTCGAGGTGCAGTTGCTCGGCGGCAAGAGCGCGGCGTTCAGCATCGTTGCCCTGCAACCGGTGCGCGAATACCAACTGACCCTGCAAGGCCTGCGTGAGAACCTCTACCTGGGTTTCGGCGCGGCTTTGCTGGTGCTCCTGGCGCTGCTATGGATCGGCCTGACCTGGGGCCTCAAGGCTCTGCGCCGGCTCAGCCAGGAACTGGACGAAATCGAGGGCGGCACCCGCGACAGCCTCAGCGAAGAACACCCCCGCGAATTGCTGCGCCTGACCGGCTCCCTCAACCGTTTGCTGGACAGCGAGCGCGAGCAACGCAGCCGTTACCGCGATTCCCTCGACGACCTGGCCCATAGCCTGAAAACCCCGTTGGCGGTGCTGCAAGGCGTCAGCGAAGACCTGGCCCGCCACCCGCAAAACCGCGAACAGGCCCGGGTGCTGCAAGGCCAGATCGAACGCATGAGCCAGCAGATCAGCTACCAACTGCAACGGGCCAGCCTGCGCAAAAGCGGCCTGGTGCGCCATCAGGTGCGCCTGCGCCCGGTGCTGCAAAGCCTGTGCGACACCCTGGCCAAGGTCTACCGCGACAAACCGGTGCGCGTCACCTTCGATTTGCCGCAGCGCTGTTTCATGCCTATCGAGGAGGGCGCGCTGCTGGAAATGCTCGGCAACCTGCTGGAAAACGCCTATCGCCTCTGCGTGGCGCAGGTGCGGGTGAGCGTGCGCCACACCCACGCGGGCACCGAGCTGTGGGTCGAAGACGACGGCCCCGGCGTGCCGCCCAACCAACGCGCGCGGGTGATCCAGCGCGGCGAACGCCTGGACCGCCAGCACCCCGGCCAAGGCATTGGCCTGGCGGTGGTGCAGGACATCATCCAAAGCTACGGCGCGCGCCTGACCCTGGACGATTCGCCCCTGGGCGGGGCGGCGTTTCGGGTTCATTTTGCGGTTGGTTGATTGGCTGGGGCTTTCGGGCCTCATTGCGGGCCAGCCTGCACAGAACTGGGTTACAACTCTCCTCCCTGTAGGCGCAACGGTCTTACCCCGACCACTCGCCACCGCCACTGCGTGCCGCCATCGCGAGCAGGCCCGAAGAGGCAAAAAGAACATCCCTCCCACACCACCGTTCAACTGTGGGAGCGGGCCTGCCCGCGATGGCGATCCGGCGCTCGGCGGCGAAGCCTCTGGCACGGCCGGATAGGACCGCTGCGTACCCCGGCGCGGGCGAACCCGCTGGCTACATCTGCTCGCGATACGCGCCTGGGGTCAGGCCGGTCCATTTCTTGAACGCCCGGTGAAACGCCGACGGCTCGGAAAACCCCAAATGCTCGGCGATCTGTTGCAACGACAGGTCGGCGCGGCGCAGGTGGTGGATGGCGATATCGCGGCGCAACTGATCCTTCAACGCCTGGAAACTCGAACCCTCTTCGCGCAGGTGCCGGCGCAGGGTCTGTGGGCTGATGTGCAGGTGCGCGGCCACGGCTTCAAGGTCTGGCCAGCGGCGGCTGTCCTGGCTGAGCAGGCGCCGCAACTGGCTGCTCAGGCTGTCACCGTCGTCGGGGCGCGACAGCAGGTCGGCGGGCGAGCGTTCGAGAAAATGCTTGAGGGTGCGCTCGTCCTGCAACAGCGGCATCGCCAGGTAGCGGCCGTGGAACACCAGGCGGGTGGAGCCGCTGGCGAACCGGTGGGGGCAGGGGAACAGCAACTCATACTCGCTGGCGTGGGCGGGTGCCGGGTAGCTGAAGGTGGTGTGTTCCAGGCGAATGCGCTGGCCGATCAGCCAACTGCTCAAGCGGTGCCAGATCAGCAGCAGCGACTCGCTCAAGAAGTGGTCCGGGTCGCGCAGGTCGCGGTCATCCAGGCTCAGGCACACCCATTCGCCCTCGCGCTCAAGCCGCAGGCGCGGCGCGGCGGGGAACAGGCTGTAGAACAGCAGGCCACGTTGCAGGGCTTTTTCCAGGTTACGGCAGTGGATCAGCGCGTGGCACATCATGGCGAAGGTGCCGCGTTTGCTCGGCACCTGGGCGAACCCCAGGTATTCGTCGTCCAGGCGTTGCCACAGGCGTTGGATCAGGTCGGTGAACTGTTGGGGGGCAATGCGCGCGCGTGGCTCGTCGAGCCACTGTGGGTGGATGCCCAGTTCCTGGAGCAGGTCGTTGCAGTCCAGGCCCTGGCGGCGTGCGCCGGACAGGGCGGCGCGGGCGAAATGGCTGGCGATAGTGCGTTCGCGCATGGGGGGCAGGTCCGTCCATTGAGGGGCGGATAGTAGCCAG
The DNA here is from genome assembly GCF_059862705.1 of Pseudomonas sp. MF08817. NCBI lineage: Bacteria > Pseudomonadati > Pseudomonadota > Gammaproteobacteria > Pseudomonadales > Pseudomonadaceae > Pseudomonas > Pseudomonas sp. MF08817. The sequence continues at coordinate 59,028 of NZ_JCBCUY010000007.1, read as the reverse complement.
CTCATGGCGCGAGGAACAAGGCGGAAATCCGCCAAATTGTAGGGCGAGAACCGGGTGGCGGGCGGAAATCCGCCATTGTCGCCTGCGCATTTTGTCAAGGTTCAGAGCCTGAAACCCTTGTGGGAAAAGGCTTACAGTGGTTTTACCGATAGTGGCACGGTGCTTGCGATAAGGGTGAGAGGTCTGCTTTCGCGCAGCTCGACAAAACAAATCCCTCCAGTGCAGGAGGGTTCGCACTTTAGGTGTCGTGGCCGTCAGTTGGATGACTGCCGGGCGGCGCTGTTGAGGATCTTTCCCATGACGACTCGTCAGCCGTTTTACAAATCCCTGTATGTACAGGTGATCGTAGCCATCACCATCGGTATTTTGCTGGGTCACTTCTATCCGCAGACCGGCGTCGCCCTCAAGCCGCTGGGCGACGGGTTCATCAAGCTCATCAAGATGGTCATTGCCCCGATCATCTTCTGTACGGTGGTCAGCGGTATCGCCGGCATGCAGAACATGAAATCGGTCGGCAAGACCGGCGGCTACGCGCTGCTGTACTTCGAGATCGTCTCCACCATCGCCCTGCTGATCGGCCTGGTGGTGGTCAACGTGGTGCAACCGGGCGCCGGCATGCACATCGATGCCTCGACCCTGGATGCCTCCAAAGTCGCGGCCTACGTGACCGCAGGCGCTGACCAGAGCATCGTCGGCTTTATCCTCAACGTGATCCCATCGACCATCGTCGGCGCCTTCGCCACCGGCGACATCCTGCAAGTGTTGATGTTCTCGGTAATCTTCGGTTTCGCCCTGCATCGCCTGGGTGCCTACGGCAAACCGGTGCTGGACTTCATCGATCGCTTCGCCCACGTGATGTTCAACATCATCAACATGATTATGAAGCTCGCCCCCATCGGTGCCCTGGGCGCCATGGCGTTCACCATCGGCGCCTACGGCGTGGGCTCGCTGGTGCAACTGGGCCAGTTGATGATCTGCTTCTACATCACCTGCGTGCTGTTCGTGGTAGTGGTGCTGGGCGCCATTTGCCGCGCCCACGGCTTCAGCGTGCTGAAACTGATCCGCTACATCCGTGAAGAACTGCTGATCGTGCTGGGTACGTCGTCCTCCGAGTCCGCGCTGCCGCGCATGCTCATCAAGATGGAACGCCTGGGCGCCAAGAAGTCGGTGGTGGGCCTGGTCATTCCGACCGGTTACTCGTTCAACCTCGACGGCACCTCGATCTACCTGACCATGGCGGCCGTGTTCATCGCCCAGGCGACCGACACCCACATGGACATCACCCACCAGATCACCCTGCTGGCGGTGCTGTTGCTGTCCTCCAAAGGCGCTGCGGGCGTGACGGGTAGCGGCTTCATCGTATTGGCCGCCACCCTGTCGGCGGTCGGCCACCTGCCGGTGGCGGGCCTGGCGCTGATCCTGGGTATCGACCGCTTCATGTCCGAAGCCCGCGCCCTGACCAACCTGGTGGGCAATGCCGTGGCAACCCTGGTGGTGGCCAAGTGGGTCAAGGAGCTGGACACCGACAAGCTGCAAACCGAACTGGCTAGTGGCGGCCGCGGTATCTCCGACACCCGTGAAGAAGACGACCTGGGCGTGGCCGAAGGCCCAACCCCAAGTGGCGTGAAATAAGCCCACCGGTTGTATGAAAAACCCGCTTCGGCGGGTTTTTTCATGGCCGCCCATTGAGCGCAAAGGTCAGCGCCCTTGACGTTAACGGTGATTGCCGCCGCGCCCGGGCCTGCCTAGGCTTGGGGGCATCGCTCAAGGAGAACGCTTATGCCCGGCCCATTGGCAACCCTCAAGGTTCTGGATTTTTCGACCCTGCTACCGGGGCCGTTCGCCTCGCTGCTGCTGGCGGACATGGGCGCGCAGGTGCTGCGCATCGAGTCCCCCAGCCGCGTTGACCTGGTGCGGGTGCTGCCGCCTCACGATCGCGGCGTCTCTGCCAGCCACGCCTATCTCAACCGCAACAAGCGCAGCCTGGCCCTGGACCTCAAGCAACCCGAGGCGCTGGAGCTGGTGCGGCAACTGGTGGCCGAGCACGACATCCTGATCGAGCAGTTCCGCCCCGGCGTGATGGAACGCCTGGGCCTGGGCTACGAAGCGTTGAAGGCCCTCAACCCACGGCTGATCTACGTGTCGATCACCGGCTACGGCCAGACCGGCCCGTACCGCGATCGCGCCGGCCACGACATCAACTACCTGGCCCTGGCCGGTGTCGCTAGCCACACCGGGCGGCGCGACAGCGGGCCGCTGCCGTTGGGGGTGCAACTGGCGGATGTGGGCGGCGGCTCCCTGCACGCGGTGATTGGCCTGCTGGCGGCGGTGGTGGCGCGCCAGCACAGCGGCGTGGGCCAGTACCTGGACGTGAGCATGAGTGACTGCGCCATGAGCCTGAATGCCATGGCCGGCGCCGGTTACCTGGCCTGCGGCGTGGAGCCGGGCCCGGAGCAGCAGATGCTTAACGGCGGCAGTTTCTACGACTACTACCGCAGCCGCGATGGCCGCTGGCTGTCGGTGGGCAGCCTGGAACCGGCCTTTATGCAGCAACTGTGCGTGGCCCTCGGGCGCCCGGAACTGGCCGCCCGAGGCCTGTCGCCCGAGCCGCAACAGCAGCAGGCGCTGAAAGCCGAATTGCAGATCGAGTTCGAAAAACACGACTTCGCCGCGTTGTGTGAAAGGTTCGCCGCGGTGGACGCCTGTGTCGAACCGGTGCTGAGCCTGGGCGAAGCCTTCGCCCACCCACAATTCAGCGCCCGGCAAATGACCTGCGAAGTGCCCCGGGCCGATGGCACCACCCAAACCCAAATGGCTTGCCCGCTGAAATTCTCCCAACCCCTGCCCGAACCCCGCCACATCGGCGTGGCAGTGGGCGCCCATAGCGATCAAGTGCTGGCGGAACTGGGCCTGAGCGAACAGCGCATCGCCCAGCTAAGGGCCGCCAACGTGGTGGGGTAGGGCCTATATAGGAGCAACTGTCTTACCCCTAACCATTGGCCACCGCCACTCAGTGCCGCCATCGCGAGCAGGCGCGCTCCCACAGCGGAAAAATGCCCCCCACACCACCCTTCAAGGGTGGGGGCGGGCTTCACTCCACCCGCGTTTCCCCGCTGAACACCAACGTCTGCCGGCACTGCCGGCACAAATAGCGCCGGCCCTGGCGCACCAGGCTGTGGCGCTGGGCGGAGAAGGGGAAGTCGCTGTCGGCGCATGGGCAGCGGTAGATGTAGCGGGTTGCGCTGCGGCGCTTGATGGCATAGGTGTGGCAACGGTTGGGCGGCAGTTCATACACGCCGCGCATGATGAGCTGCCATTCCTCGCCATGGGGGGCGATGCGCTCGCCGAACAACTGATGGGCGATCAGGTGCGCAACCTCGTGGGCCACGGTCTGCTTGAGAAAGTCTTCGCTGTTTTCCCGGTACAGCTGCGGGTTGAAGCGCAGCAGGTTTTCGTGCAGGTGCGCGACGCCGGCCTTCTGCCCGCGCAGCTTGAGGCTGACCACGGGGCGCTTGAAGGGGCGTTTGAAAAAGGTTTCGGCTTGTTGGAAGCAGTCTTCGACGCGGCGGTTGAGTAGCTCGGGCATGCGGTACGGGTCTCCAGAGGTTGCGAGTATGCCGTAAACCGGGGGCTTTCCGAATTGCCCGGGCGCCGGGCGGTCATTTGCCGGGCAAAAGAAGGCCGCCTTGCGGCGGCCGGTATTGGCAGCGATGGGGTTGTTATAGGTGCGGCGTCAGTTGGTGTAGATGGGGCCGACGCCCAGGCCCCAGACAATGACGGTGAACGCCATGATGGCCACCAGCACTACCAGGCCCACGGCCAGCACCGAACTGGAAAACAGGAAGCCCTCGTCCGAAGGGATGTTCATGAAGGTCGGCAACCCCACATACAGCAGGTACACCGTGTAGCAGATGGCCGCCGTGCCGACGATCATTCCCAGCCACATGTGCGGGTACAGGGCCGCGAGGCCGCCAATGAACAGCGGTGTCGCGGTGTAGGTGGCAAACGCGATGCAGCGGGCGAGGCTGGGGCTGGCGTCATAGGTGCGCGCCATCCAGTGCACGAACGCGCCCATTACGGCCACGCCGCCGAGCATGGCCAGGTACGACATGATGGTCATCCACAGCGCGCTTTCCTGGGTCAGCATGACCGGTGCGCGGTTGCCAATGACCCAGCCGACCTGGGTGGTGCCGATAAACGCTGAAATCGCGGGGATCGCCGCGAGGATCAAGGTGTGGGTGAGGTACATATGGCTGATGCTTTCTTCGGCATCGCCCCGGATGTCCCGCCATTCTTGGTCGGGGTGGGTAAAGAGCCCTACGACGTGGTGAATCATGGTCAGTCACTCCTTTGTTATTGCCATCGCCCCCCAGCGGAGCGCTTACGGGCCAAGCGGCCAGGTAAGTAAAGGTCTGAATATGTGTGCGACCTTATGTCGCAGTATAGGAAGGACTTGGCCCAATGCCCGTAGGCCTTTAGAGCAAATCGTGCTGTAAAAGGGGTGGCTAATCGCCGGTTCATCTGGCAGGCCGCGTGTGTGTTCCGCCGTGCCGGCCTTTTGCGTAAAATGCCGGCCTTTCGTCATCCACCTCGCGGATCCTAGCGCCATGGGCACTCTTACGGTCAACCAGAACAAACTGCAAAAACGCCTGCGCCGCTTGGCCGGGGAGGCGATTGCCGACTTCAACATGATCGAGGACGGCGACAAGGTGATGGTCTGCCTGTCGGGCGGCAAGGACAGCTACACGATGCTCGATGTGCTGCTGCACCTGCAGAAGGTCGCGCCCATCCAGTTTGAAATCGTCGCCGTGAACATGGACCAAAAGCAGCCCGGTTTCCCCGAAGACGTGCTGCCGGCCTACCTCAAGACCCTGGGCGTGGAATACCACATCGTCGAAAAAGACACCTATTCGGTGGTCAAGGAACTGATCCCGGAGGGCAAAACCACCTGCTCGCTGTGCTCGCGCCTGCGCCGTGGCACGCTCTACACCTTCGCCGACGAAATCGGCGCGACCAAGATGGCCCTGGGGCACCACCGCGACGACATCGTCGAAACCTTCTTTCTCAACATGTTCTTCAACGGCTCGCTCAAGGCCATGCCGCCCAAGCTGCGCGCCGATGACGGGCGCAACGTGGTGATCCGCCCGCTGGCCTATTGCAATGAGCGAGACATCCAGGCCTATTCCGACCTCAAGCAATTTCCGATCATCCCCTGCAACCTGTGCGGCTCCCAGGAGAACCTGCAACGCCAGGTGGTCAAGGACATGCTCCAGGACTGGGAACGCAAGACCCCGGGGCGTACCGAGAGTATCTTTCGCAGCCTGCAAAACGTGATTCCGTCGCAATTGGCCGACCGTAACCTGTTTGACTTCACTGGCCTGAAAATCGACGAGAGCGCCGCATCGCGTTTCGTCAACGTGGTGAACCTTTGAGCGCTGGCCCGGCTCTGTACTGCTGACTCACGGCGCTCACGGGCGCCGTTCTTTATTGGGGAGAGGGCATGCGCGACTACAAGTGGCTGCACGAATACTGTCTGAACCGCTTCGGTTCGGTGGCGCAGTTGGAGGCCCATTTGCCGGTGCCCCTGAGCGAGGCGCAATTGCGCCAGGTCGGCGATGACCGCTACCTGTCCACGCTGGCGCTGCGGGTGTTTCGCGCCGGCCTCAAACACAGCTTGGTGGACGCCAAGTGGCCGGCCTTCGAGCAGGTGTTTTTCGGTTTCGACCCGGAAAAAGTGGTGCTGATGGGCGCCGAGCACCTGGAGCGGCTGATGCAGGACGCGCGGATCATCCGCCACCTGGGCAAACTCAAGAGTGTGCCGCGCAACGCCCAACTGGTGCTGGACATCGCCCACGAATACGGCAGCTTTGGCGCTTTCCTGGCGCAATGGCCGGTGACCGATATCGTCGGGTTGTGGAAGTACCTGGCCAAGCATGGCCATCAACTGGGCGGGTTGTCGGCGCCGCGGTTCCTGCGCATGGTCGGCAAGGACACCTTCGTGCCCAGCAACGACGTGGTGGCCGCCCTCAACGCACAGAAGATCGTCGACAAGGTGCCCACCAGCCTGCGCGACCTGGCCATCGTCCAGGACGCCTTCAACCAATGGCACGCCCAAAGCGGCCGGCCGATGTGCCAGCTCTCCATGATGCTGGCCTACACCGTCAACCACTGATGTTCCCACAGTAGCAAGCAGGCTCGCCTGCGCTGGGGTGCGCAGCAGCCCTGATTCGGGGATCAGCCGAGCGTCGCCACGCCCGGGGCTAGGCCGCTTGCTACAGGGCGGGTTATTCGCCGGCCAAGCGGCGGTTGAGCTGGAAGCGCCAGCGCACATACAGCAGCGCCGAGCAGAACAGCGCCAGGCTGGCGGCCATTTCTAGTACGCCGAACAGTTGGCGGTTGGGGTCGAAGGCGGCGATCGCGCCTTTGATGAAGTACAGGTTCAGCACAAAGCACAGCCACGAATGCCCGCGCGGGCTGCCGCTTATCACGCCGGGGGCCATGATGAGCAAGGGCACCAGTTCGATCAGCAGGATCACCCAGGGCCGGGCGCCGTGCAGGTCCAGCAGGCACAGGTAGAACAGCGCCAGCACCCCCACCAGGGCGAAAAAGCACACCAGGCTCAAGATGCGCGCCAGGCGCACACGCGGTTGCAGCCACTCGATGGTGGGCAGGACTTTCGGCTTCTTAGCCACGGGCGCTCTCCAGCAGCACAGCGGTTTTCGCCAGGCGCAGGCCGAGGGCGCGGCACAGGGCTGTTTCATGCTCGTCCAGGGCGCTCTTGCCGTCGGCACCGGCATGGTGGCTGGCGCCGTAAGGCGTGCCGCCGGCGCGGGTTTCCAGCAGCGCCGATTCGCTGTAGGGCAGGCCGGTGATGAGCATGCCGTGGTGCAGCAGCGGCAGCATCATCGACAGCAGGGTGGTTTCCTGGCCGCCGTGCAGGCTGGCGGTGGAGGTGAACACGCCTGCCGGTTTACCCACCAGGGCGCCGGTGAGCCACAGGTTGCTGGTGCCGTCGAGGAAGTATTTGAGCGGCGCGGCCATGTTGCCGAACCGGGTCGGGCTGCCCAGGGCCAGGGCCGCGCAGTTTTTCAGATCGTCGAGGCTGGCGTACAGCGCGCCTTCGGCGGGGATGGCCGGGGCCACCGCTTCGCATTCGCTGGAGATGGCCGGCACGGTGCGCAGGCGCGCCTCCAGGCCACCTTGCTCGATGCCCCGGGCGATCTGCCGGGCCATTTCGTGGGTTGAGCCGTTGCGGCTGTAATACAGAACCAGAACGTAGGGCGCGGTCACGGCAACAGCTCCAGGATGGCTTCAGGCGGGCGGCCGATCACGGCTTTGTCGGCGGTTTCCAGGATCGGCCGCTCCATCAGCTTGGGGTGTTGGGCGATGGCGGCGATCAGTTGCGCCTCGCTCAGGCTGGCGTCGGCCAGGTTCAGGCTCTTGTACTCGTCTTCGCCGGTGCGCAGCAGTTGCCGGGCGCTGATCCCAAGCTTGCCCAGCAGGCCCTGCAATTGCGCGGCGTTGAGCGGTTCTTCGAGGTACTTGACCACGGTGGGCGCAAGGCCCCGGGCCTGGAGCAGTTCGAGCGCACCGCGCGATTTCGAGCAGCGCGGGTTGTGATAAAGCGTCAGATCGGTCATGTGCGGGTCGCATCTTGCGTAAGGTGGCGGCTATTCTACCTGCGCGACGCAGCGTCCTGAACCTTTGGCGGTGCGGCATATTCACTTTCGGGCTTAAGGATCGACACATGACAAGGCGACTGGCGGCGGCATCGGCGCTGTTGTGCACCCTGCTGCTGGGCGGCTGCGGTAATGACTACGGCGTGGATCAGGCGGGCAACAAGGTCGCGGCCGAGCGCTTGGACAAGCAGTGGCTGGTGCTTAACTACTGGGCCGAATGGTGCGCCCCGTGCCGCACCGAAATCCCCGAACTCAACGCCCTGGCCGAACAGCTCAAGGGCCAATCGGTGGAAGTGTTCGGCGTCAACTTCGACAACGTGCAGGGCGCCGAACTCAAAAGTGCTAGCGACAAACTGGGTATCAAGTTCACCGTACTGGCCCAAGACCCCGCGCCATTCTTCGGCGTACCCCGCAGCCAGGCCCTGCCGGTGACCTACATCATCGACGACCAGGGCAAGGTGCGCGAACAACTGCTGGGCGAACAAACCGCCGCAGGCGTGTTGGCGAAGATCAAAGCGCTACGCGCAAGTGGCAGCTAAGCGCAGTTGCGAGCGGTTAGCGGCAAGCTGCAAGTTAAGGCGCTTCAACCTTGTAGCTTGCCGCTGCTGTCAGCTTTCCTCCAACCACCAACGCAGCGGTTTGCCTTGGGCGGGCCAGAAGCGCAGTTGGTCGATGGGCGAGATGTCCCAGCGCTGTACGGTTTCCAGGGATTTGAGGAAGCGTTGTTCCTGCTCCATCAAGGCTGGGGCGCACAGTTTGCGGGTGCTGCCGACTTTGCCGAAGCTGAGTTTTTCACCGTCCAGGCTGTACGGCGCGAACCAGTGGTTGCAACCGGCGGTGCCATAGGCGCGGCCGTCGGCGCCGAGGGTGATGGTCAGGTGGCTGCGGTCGATCAGCGGCCTTTCGCCGATCCACTCCAGCAAGTAACTGCGGTCCTGTTGCAGCTTCACCGGTTCGGCGGCGCAGCCTAGCAGGCTGGCGCCGAACACGGCGATCCAGGCCGCACGTTTCATGGGCGAGCCTGCTGGCATTTTTGGCACAGGTGCTTTTCCCCTTCGCTGCTCCAGCCCAGTTCGGCGATGCGCGCCGTGGCGGCAGGTTTTTGCGCCTTGGCGCCGAGCTTGGCGTCCACCGCGAATTCAAAGTCCAGGGTGGCGGCACAACCGTCGCAGTTGACCTGCCAGGTGTGGATCGCCAGTTCGCCGAATGCCGGGCCCTGGGTCATGGCCACCCATTGGCCCATGGGCTTGAGCAGGTGGCGCACGTTGTCGACGGTCAGGCGCATGTGCAGGCTTTTGCTGCCCTTGAGGGTTACCAGCAGCACGTCGTTCTGCCGGATGGCGCCGCCCTGGCCGGTGACCTGGTAGCGGCCGGGCATCAGGGCGCGGACTTCGGTCAGGGTGTGCTGCGGGTTCATCAGTGTGTAGCGGAAATCGTGTTCGGCCATGGGTCCTCCAGATAGGCCCGGTATGCTAGCACGCTGACCTCATCTGGCGACTGGCCCGTGCGACCTTCGATCCGGCGGGCCGCGCCCTTTCAGCCTTCGACCAGGTTTTGCGGGGTGCCGCCAGCCCACGCGGCGATGTTGTCCAGGGTAGTTTGGGCGATGGCGGCCAGGGCTTCACGGGTGAGGAAGGCCTGGTGGGCGGTGACGATCACGTTGGGGAAGGTCAGCAGCCGCGCCAGCACGTCGTCCTGCAACGGCAGGTCGGAGCGGTCCTCGAAGAACAACTGGGCTTCTTCTTCATAGACGTCCAGCCCCAGGTAGCCCAATTGGCCGTCCTTGAGGGCGTCGATCAGCGCGGGGGTGTCCACCAGGCCGCCGCGGCCGGTGTTGATGAGCATCGCCCCGGGCTGCATATGGGCCAGGGAGTCGCGGTTTATCAGGTGTTTGCTCTGGGCTGTGAGCGGGCAGTGCAGGCTGATGATCTGCGCCTGGGCCAGCAGTTCGGGCAGGCTCAGGTAGCGCGCGCCGAGGGCCAGCACCTGGGGGTTGGGGAAGGGGTCATAGGCCAGCAGTTGGCAGCCGAACCCGGCCATGATCTTGGCGAAGGTGGCGCCGATCTGCCCGGTGCCGACCACGCCCACGGTCTTGCCCACCAGGTCGAACCCGGTCAGGCCATGGAGGCTGAAATCGCCTTCGCGGGTGCGGTTGTAGGCGCGGTGCAGGCGCCGGTTGAGGGCCAGGATCAAGGCCACCGCGTGTTCGGCCACGGCGTGGGGCGAGTAGGCCGGCACGCGCACGATGCTCAGCCCCAGGCGTTTGGCCACGGCCAGGTCGACGTGGTTGTAGCCGGCCGAACGCAGGGCGATCAGGCGCGTACCGCCGGCGGCCAGGTGTTCGAGCACCGGGGCGCTGAGGTCGTCATTGATGAAGGCGCACACCACTTCGTGGTGTGCGGCCAGGGCCACGGTGTCCAGGCTCAGGCGTGCGCTCTGGAAGTGCAGCTCCACGCCGGGCGGCAGGGCGGCGGCGAGGAAGCTGTCGCGGTCGTAGGTTTGGCTGCTGAAGAGGAGGGTGCGCATGGGGGGAATCCTTATCCGTGTGAAGGCCAAGTGAGAGCGAGCCTGCTCGCCGTAGCGGTTGTTCATTTAGCGGCTCGGTTGCCCGGTACAGCGCCATCGCGAGCGGGCTCGCTCCCACTGGGGGCCAAGGGGGGCCATCAGGCACTCAACCGCGCCTGGTTGGCGAGGCGGCAGATGGCGCCATCCAGTTCATCCAGGGCGGCAAAGGCCTTGGGGTCTTCCTGTTTGAGCAGGGTTTCGCTGCGCTGGCAGGCCGCGCGCAATTGCGGGACGCCGCAGTAGCGGGTGGCGCCGTGCAGGCGATGGACGCGCTCGATCAGCGCGTTCTGGTCATGGGTTTCGCGGGCGATGCGGATGGCTTCGCGGTCGGCCTCAAGCGAGGCTAGCAACATGGCCAGCATATCGGCCGCCAAATCGCCCTTGCCGGCAGCCAGGCGCAGGCCTTCTTCGTGGTCGAGGATTTGCAGGTCGGTGGCGTGGCCGTGGTGTTCGTGCTGGCGTTCCTGGCCCTGGCTGCGCAGGGCCAGGCCGGTCCACTTGAGCACCACTTGGGCCAGTTGCCGCTCGCTGATGGGTTTGGTCAGGTAGTCGTCCATGCCGCTTTGCAGCAGGGCGCGTTTTTCGTTGGCCATGGCGTGGGCGGTGAGGGCGACGATGGGCAGCGGCGTGCTGTGGCGCTGGTTTTCCCACTGGCGGATCACTTCGGTGCTCTGGCGCCCGTCCATGCCGGGCATCTGCACGTCCATCAGCACCAAGTCGAAGCTTTCGTTCTGTACGGCCTTGACCGCTGCGTAGCCGCTGTCCACGGCCAGCACCTTGGCGCCCATGTCTTCGAGCAGGGTCTGCACCAGCAGCAGGTTGGCCGGGTTGTCATCGACACACAGCACTTTCGGCGCACGGCTGGACATCGGCTCCCCCGGCTCGCTGCGCAGGCGCTGCGGGTTGACCAGGTCGGCCAGGGCCCGGCGCAGTTTGCGGGTGCACGCCGGCTTGGATTGCAACTGGCTGTGGGGGTTGGGCACCGAGAGGTGGAAGAGGGTTTGTTCGGTGGTGGGGCACAGCACCAGCACTTTGCAGCCCAGGTGTTCCAGATCCCAGATGTGCTGGTTGAGGCGCTCCGGTGGCATGTCCTTGGTGGTGATGCCCAGCACGGCCAAGGCGATGGCCTGGTTGGTCTGATGGGCGCCGGTGACGCCGTTGGTCAGGGCTTCGAGGGTGTTGAACGGGGTCACGTCCAGGCCGCAGTCTTCGAGTTGGTGCTGCAAGGCCTGGCGCGCCAGTTCGTGGTTTTCCAGTACCGCCACGCGGCGCCCCAGCAAGGGCGCGCAAGGCAGGTCTTCGCTGTCGTCGCGGGCCTTGGGCAGGCGCAGGCTGATCCAGAATTCCGAACCTTCGCCGGGCATGCTCTCGACGCCAATCTCGCCGCCCATCTGTTCGATCAGACGCTTGGAAATCACCAGCCCCAGGCCTGTGCCGCCGGGCTGGCGGGACAGCGAGTTGTCGGCCTGGCTGAAGGCCTGGAACAGGGCGCGCACGTCCTGGTTGGACAGGCCGATGCCGGTGTCCTGGATGCTGATGCGCAGTTGCACGCTGTCGTCGTGTTCTTCTTCGAGCATGGCCCGGGCGACGATGGTGCCGGTGCGGGTGAACTTGATCGCGTTGCTCACCAGGTTGGTGAGGATCTGCTTGAGCCGCAGCGGGTCGCCCACCAGCGACAGCGGCGTGTCGCGGTACACCAGGCTGACCAGTTCCAGTTCCTTGGCATGGGCGGCCGGGGCGAGGATGGTCAGGGTGTCTTGCAGCAGGTCGCGCAGGTTGAAGGGGATGCTGTCGAGCACCAGTTTGCCGGCCTCGATCTTGGAGAAGTCGAGGATCTCGTTGATGATCCCCAGCAGGCTGTCGGCGGATTTCTCGATGGTGCCCAGGTAGTCGAGTTGGCGCGGGGTCAACTCGCTTTTTTGCAACAGGTGAGTGAACCCCAGGATGCCGTTGAGGGGCGTGCGGATTTCGTGGCTCATGTTGGCCAGGAATTCGGATTTGATACGGCTTGCTTCCAGGGCTTCCTTGCGCGCCAGGTCCAGCTCGATGTTCTGGATCTCGATGGTTTCCAGGTTCTGGCGCACGTCTTCGGTGGCCTGGTCGATGCTGTGCTGCAGTTCTTCCTGGGCATTTTGCAGGGTGCTGGCCATGCGGTTGATGCCCGAGGCCAGCTCATCCAGCTCCTGGCTGCCCAGGGCCGGCAGGCGCGTATGCAGGTTGCCGTCCTTGAGTTGGGCCACGGCGTGCTTGATGCGGCTCAGCGGCTGGTTGATGGTGCGGCTGATGCGCAGCGCCAGCAACGCGGTGCCCAGCAGGCCGGCGCTAATCAGCAGCAGGCTGGCGAACAGGCTGCGGTAGCCGCGCAGCAGCGTGTTGTTGTGGGACAGCTCCACCTCGACCCAGCCCAGGAGGCGGTCGGATTCGTCCGGGATCAGGTCGCCGGCCAGGTTGCGGTGATGGCCGAACACTGGCATCAGGTAGCGGGTGGCATCGTTGCCGGTGACTTGCAGCAGGTGGCCATTACTGCCGCTGGGCGCGGGGTTGAGCATGCTCGGGCCGGCGTGGACCAGTGGGCTGCGGTCGGGCGCCAGGAACGACACCGCGCGCACATCCTTTTGCTCCAGGGCCTGGGTGGCGACGCGTTCCAGCAGTTCGCTGTTGTCGCTGCCCAGGGCTGGCGCCACCAGGGGCGCCAGTTGCTCGGCGATCATCTCGCCACGCTGCAACAGCTGGGTGTGCAGGTCCGAGAGCTGCATCCAGGTGAAGTAGCCCCCCAGCACCAGGGCCATCAGGCTGGTGGGCAGCAGCGTGAGCAACAGGATGCGCCCCTTGATCCCCAGTTTCTTCAGCACTCGACTCTCCCGGTGGGGCGGTATGAAAAGTGGTAGGCGGCCATGCTGGTACACATCCTTGGCGATCTAGCAGGCAATTGCCGCCAATTAACGCCGTTAACGGGTGGCCTGTGCAAGTGTTATGCCTTGGTCCGGGTATGCAGGTTGCTCCTTGGAGGGCAATCTTGAATAATCGCCAACTGAGAATTACTTGCACAGGCCAATGAATCCCATATCTATTGCCCCGCCGCGCATCCTGACCATTGAAGACGACCCCGTGCTGGGTGCCTATGTCCACGAGCACCTGGGCCGCTGTGGCTTTCAGGTGACCTGGTGCCAGAACGGCAGCGAGGGCCTGGAGATCGCGCGCAAAACACCGTTCGACCTGGTGCTGATGGACATCCTGCTGCCGGGCATGAACGGTTTGACGGTGCTCACCCACCTGCGCCAAAGCCATACGCTGCCGGTGATCCTGATGTCGGCCCTGGGGGCCGAAGCCGACCGTATCAGCGGTTTTCGCCTGGGGGCCGACGATTACCTGCCCAAGCCGTTCAGCATGGCCGAGCTGCGGGTGCGCATCGAAGCCATCCTGCGCCGCGTCGCCCTGGATCGGCGCCAGCCGCCCGCGCCACTGTACAGCGAAGTGCAGAGCCTGCGTTTCGACGATGAACTGTGCGACGTGCACTACGGCGAACAGTGGGCCGGGCTGACCCGCAGCGAGTATCGCCTGCTCGAAACCCTGCACCGCAACGCCGACGAAGTGCTGAGCAAGGCCTTCCTTTATCAGCACGTCCTGCAACGCGGCTATGCGCCCCACGACCGCAGCCTGGACATGCACGTCAGCCAGATCCGCCGCAAGCTCAAGGCCATCAGCTACAGCGAGCGCGAAGTGCGCACGGTGTGGGGCAAGGGCTACGTCTTGAGTGCCGTCGATGAAAAGGGCTGACCTGCCGGACCGGCATTCGCTGTTCTGGAAACTGGCGTTTTTGCTGGTGGCCTTCTGCTTGCTGATGATCTGGCTGAGCCTGTCGTGGGGCCGCTACGTGGAGCAGCGCAACCTGTTCCTCTCCGACGAGGCCCGCGTCACCCTCAGTGGCTATGCGGCCGAGGCTGAGCACGCCTGGCTCAAGGGCGGCGCCGAGGCATTGGACGCCTGGCAACTGGAAATGGCCGAGCGGGAAAACACCTGGGTCGGGGTTGTCGGCAACGACCTGCAAACCCTGAGCAATTACCCGCCGACCCACCAGCAAAGCCAGCACATGACCTTTTTGCGCGGCCTGGACTGGCCCATGAGCAGCCGCGCCCGCCGTGCGCCTTGGCTGAAAATCCCGTTCCCCAACGACCCCAGCCAGGGCAGCCTGGTGATGGAACTGCCGCAGCGCTTTTTGCCCGGCCAATACCGCGTGGCCTGGCGGGTGGTTACCAGCGGCGTGATCCCCGGCCTGTTCACCTTGCTGCTGTGCGTGGGCCTGTACCGCATGCTCATCCTGCCCCTTAACACCTTGCGCGAGCAGGCCAACGCCTGGCGCGCCGACCAACTCAGCGCGCGTTTGCCGGCGCGGGCCCTCAACCGCGCCGATGAGCTGGGCGAGTTGGGGCGGGCGTTCGAGCAGATGTCCGAACGCCTGCAAAGCACGGTGGCAGTGCAGCAGCAATTGCTGCGTGACCTGTCCCACGAATTGCGCACGCCCCTGAGCCGCCTGCGGGTGGCCAGCGAAAGCGAAGAAGACCTGATGCGCCTGCGCGAGCGCATCGGCCGGGAAGTCGACGGCATGCAGCGCCTGGTGGATGACACCCTGCAACTGGCCTGGCTCGACACCGAGCGCGCACCGTTGCCGGAGGAAGACATCCAAGTCCAGGCGTTGTGGGAGATGCTCTGCGAAAACGCCAGCTATGAACGGGCCTGGCCCCCGGCGCAATTGCAGTGCTCGGTGGACGCCTCCTGCTGGGTGCGCGGGCACCTCAACACCCTGGCCCAGGCTCTGGAAAACATCTTGCGCAATGCCATTCGCCATTCTCCGGCCAACGGCATTGTTAGCCTGGCGGCACAGCGCGAGGGCGACTACTGGCACTTGTGGTTGCAGGACGAAGGCGGCGGCGTGGCCCAAGAGGACCTGGAGCGGATGTTCGACCCCTTCATCCGCCTCGACGGCTCACGCCCCGGCGACGGCGGTTTCGGCCTGGGCCTGAGCATCGCCCGCAACGCTGTGCAGCGCCAGGGCGGCAGCTTGTGGGCGGAAAACGCCGAGCGTGGCCTGCGGGTGCACATGAAATTGCGCGCACGGGTGGGGTGAAACCTCTGCAACGCTTATTCCCAGATGCCATAAGCACCACACTTTGCGTGATATGGCCTGTGGCGGTTTGCCGGTATGATGTGCGCCCCGCAGTCTGGATTGCGAATACGCCATGACCTTGCAGTACCCCACCATCGCCGATTGCGTCGGCAACACTCCGCTGGTCCGTTTGCAACGCCTGCCCGGCGTCACCAGCAACACCCTGCTGCTCAAGCTCGAGGGCAATAACCCGGCGGGTTCGGTCAAGGACCGGCCGGCGCTGTCGATGATTACCCGTGCCGAATTGCGCGGGCAGATCCACGCCGGTGACACGCTGATCGAGGCGACCTCGGGCAACACCGGGATCGCCCTGGCGATGGCGGCAGCGATCAAGGGCTACAAGATGATCCTCATCATGCCCGACAACTCCAGTGCCGAGCGCAAGGCCGCCATGACCGCCTATGGCGCCGAGCTGATCCTGGTCAGCCAGGAGGAGGGCATGGAAGGCGCCCGCGACCTGGCCCAGCGTATGGAAGCCGATGGCCGTGGCAAGGTGCTCGACCAGTTCGCCAACGGCGACAACCCCGAAGCGCACTACACCAGCACCGGCCCGGAAATCTGGCGCCAGACCGAGGGCGGCATCACCCATTTCATCAGCTCCATGGGCACCACGGGCACCATCATGGGTGTCTCGCGCTACCTCAAGGAGCAGAGCGCCAGTGTGCAGATCATCGGCCTGCAACCGATGGAAGGCTCGGCCATCCCCGGCATCCGCCGCTGGCCGGAAGAGTACCTGCCCAAGATCTACCAGGCTGAGCGCGTCGATCGCATCGTCGATATGGCACAAAGCGAAGCCGAGGACGTGACCCGGCGCCTGGCCCGCGAGGAAGGCATTTTCTGTGGCGTGTCCTCGGGCGGGGCGGTGGCGGCGATGTTGCGCCTGTCCCAGGAAGTGGAAAACGCGGTGATGGTGGCCATCATCTGCGACCGAGGCGACCGTTACCTGTCGACCGGCATTTTCGACGCGGCCAACTGATGGCCAAGCACGAGAGAGGCCTGCGCTTCCAGCCCAGTGGCGGCACCAAGGCCCCGCAGGTTCCTACCGGCAAGAAGCAGCGCTTGAGCATCGAACGCCTGGCCAACGATGGCCGTGGCATTGCCTTTGTCGAGGGGCGCACCTGGTTCGTCAGCGGTGCCCTGGCCGGTGAAGAGGTGGACGCCCGAGTGCTGGGCGCCCACGGCAAAGTGGTCGAGGCCCGCGCCGAGCGCGTGCTCAAGGCCAGCGAGCTGCGCCGCGCCGAACCCTGCGCCCACGCCGGGCGCTGCGGCGGTTGCAGCGTCCAGCATTTGCCCCACGCCGAACAACTTGCCCTGAAACAGCGCATGTTGGCTGAGCAGTTGTCCCGGGTCGCGGGTGTGCAGCCTGAGGAGTGGGCCGCGCCCCTGAGCGGGCCGGAGTTCGGCTACCGCCGCCGCGCTCGCGTGGCCGTGCGCTGGGACGCCAAGGCCAAGCGCCTGGATGTCGGGTTTCGCGCCACCGCCAGCCAGGACATCATCGCCATCAGCGATTGCCCGGTGCTGGTACAACCTTTGCAGCCGATCATGAGCCGCTTACCCGACATGCTCCGGCGCCTGAGCAAGCCCCAGGCCCTGGGCCATGTCGAGTTGTTCAGCGGCTCGTCCATCGCCGTGCTGTTGCGGCACATGGCGCCGTTGGCGGACGCGGACCTGGCGATCCTCCAGGAATTCTGCACCTTCCATGACGCCCAGCTGTGGCTGCACGGCGACGGCGAGCCGCAACCGCTGAACGCGGACGCGACCCTGGGTTATCCCCTGGAGCCCTGGGGCCTGGAACTGGCCTACCGGCCGGGGGATTTTGTCCAGGTCAACGCCGCGGTCAACACCGCCATGGTCGCCCAGGCCCTGCAATGGCTGGCGCCGCAGGCGGATGAGCGGGTGCTGGACCTGTTCTGCGGCCTAGGCAACTTTGCCTTGCCGCTGGCCCGGCAGGTGCGCGAAGTGGTAGCGGTCGAAGGCGTGCAGGCCATGGTCGAGCGCGCGGCGCAGAACGCGGTGAACAACAATCTGCATAACGCGAAGTTTTTTCAGGCCGATTTATCCCAGCCATTGGCGGCTGCCGGATGGGCCGGCGAAGGCTTTTGTGCGGTACTCTTGGACCCACCGCGCGACGGTGCCTTTGAGGTGGTGCGCAAGCTTGCCTCCTTGGGTGCCAAACGTGTGGTGTACGTGTCATGCAACCCGGCCACGCTGGCGCGTGACACACAGGAATTGGTCAAGCAGGGCTACCGGTTAAAACGTGCCGGGATCCTCGATATGTTTCCTCAGACGGCACATGTCGAGGCCATGGCGTTATTTGAAGCGAGCTAGGATGGCTCGTCTGGTCCGACTGGCCCGCCGTTGCACGTTCCCCGCCAGCCCAGCGGGGGCGCAACGGTAGCGAAGGTCAGCGATTTTGACGCATTGAACGTGCGTCGTAGGGAAGGTAAGCAAGATGGTACAGGTGAGAGCACACCAGCCGATCAACACCGACGGCAGTATCAATCTCGAGGCATGGCTCGATCATGCGGTCAGCGTCGATATGGCGCTGGACCGCCAGGCCTTGAAAGAAGCCTGCGAGTTCGCTCGTGAGGCTGAGCAACAAGACAACGCGGCGAAGAATCTGTGGGCCGAGGGGACGTCGAGTTTCCGCACCGGTCTGGAAATCGCGGAGATCCTCGCCGACCTCAAACTCGACCAGGATTCCCTGGTGGCCGCGGTTCTCTACCGCGGCGTGCGCGAAGGCCAGATCCAGCTCCCGGCCGTGAGCCAGCGCTTCGGCCCGGTGGTGGCCAAGCTGATCGACGGCGTGCTGCGCATGGCGGCCATCAGTGCCAGCCTGAGCCCGCGCCAGTCCCTGGTGCTGGGCACCCAAGGGCAGGTGGAAAACCTGCGCAAGATGCTCGTGGCCCTGGTGGACGACGTGCGTGTGGCGCTGATTAAGCTGGCCGAACGCACGTGCGCGATCCGCGCAGTGAAAACCGCCGACGACGAAAGGCGCAACCGCGTCGCCCGGGAAGTCTTCGACATCTACGCGCCCCTGGCACACCGCTTGGGCATCGGCCATATCAAGTGGGAGCTGGAGGACCTGTCCTTCCGCTACCTGGAGCCTGACCAGTACAAGCAGATCGCCACCTTGCTCCACGAACGGCGCCTGGACCGCGAGCGCTTTATCAGCGACGTGATGAACCAGTTGCAGAACGAGTTGCAGGCCACGGGTGTGGACGCCGACATCAGCGGCCGGGCCAAGCACATCTACTCGATCTGGCGAAAAATGCAGCGCAAGGGTCTGGAATTCAGCCAGATCTACGATGTGCGCGCGCTGCGCGTGCTGGTGCCGGAAATGCGCGACTGCTACACCGCGCTGGGCATCGTCCACACCCTGTGGCGGCACATTCCCAAAGAGTTCGACGACTACATCGCCAACCCCAAGGAAAACGGCTACCGCTCGCTGCACACCGCGGTGATCGGCCCCGAGGGCAAGGTGCTGGAAGTACAGATCCGCACCCACGCGATGCACGAAGAGGCGGAGTTGGGCGTGTGCGCCCACTGGCGCTACAAGGGCACCGACGTCAAGTCCGGCTCCAACCACTACGAGGAGAAAATCTCCTGGTTGCGCCAGGTGCTGGAATGGCACGAAGAACTGGGCGACATCGGTGGCCTGGCCGAACAGCTGCGGGTGGATATCGAGCCCGACCGGGTCTACATCTTCACCCCGGACGGCCACGCCATCGACCTGCCCAAGGGCGCCACGCCGCTGGACTTCGCCTACCGGGTGCACACCGAAATCGGCCACAACTGCCGGGGCGCGAAGATCAACGGGCGCATCGTGCCGCTCAACTACAGCCTGCAGACCGGCGAGCAGGTGGAGATCATCACCAGCAAGCACGGCACCCCGAGCCGCGACTGGCTGAACCCGAACCTGGGCTACATCACCACGTCGCGGGCGCGGGCCAAGATCGTCCACTGGTTCAAGTTGCAGGCGCGCGACCAGAACGTCGCCGCCGGCAAGACCCTGTTGGAACGCGAACTGGCACGCCTGGGCCTGCCCCAGGTGGATTTCGACAAGTTGGCGGAAAAAGCCAACATGAAGATCGCCGACGACATGTATGCCGCCCTCGGTGCCGGCGACCTGCGCCTGGCTCAACTGGTCAACCTGGCCCAGCAACTGGTGGAGCCGGAGCGCGGCAACGAGCAATTAGAGCTGATCCCGCGCAAGGCCACCGGCTACAAACCGGGCAAGCGCGGCGATATCCAGATCCAGGGCGTGGGCAACCTGATGACGCAAATGGCCGGCTGCTGCCAGCCGCTGCCGGGGGACGCCATCGTCGGCTACATCACCCAGGGCCGCGGCGTCAGCATCCACCGCCAGGACTGCGCCTCGGTGCTGCAACTGGGCGGGCGCGAGCCGGAGCGGATCATCCAGGTCAGTTGGGGCCCGGTGCCGGTGCTGACTTACCCGGTGGACATCATCATCCGCGCTTACGACCGTTCCGGGCTGCTGCGGGACGTGTCCCAGGTGCTGCTCAACGAGCGCATCAACGTGCTGGCGGTCAACACCCGCTCGAACAAAGAGGACAACACCGCGCTGATGTCCCTGACCATCGAGATCCCGGGGTTGGACGCGTTGGGGCGGTTGCTGGGGCGTATTTCCCAGTTGCCCAACATCATCGAGACCCGGCGTAATCGCACGCCATAAAAAGGGTTGTTTCTGTGGGAGCGAGCCTGCTCGCGATAGCGGTGCTTCAGTCCGGCCGCTATCGCGGGCAGGTTCGCTCCCACAGGTTTTGTGACGAGATTGAATGATGTACAGCCTTGAAGACCTGCTTCACCTCATGGCCCGCCTGCGCGACCCGCAGTACGGTTGCCCTTGGGATATCAAGCAAACCTACGCCAGCATCGTGCCCCATACCCTGGAAGAGGCCTATGAAGTCGCGGACGCCATCGAGCGCGGTGACTTCGATCACTTGCAGGGTGAGTTGGGGGACTTGCTGTTCCAGGTCGTCTATTACAGCCAGTTGGCCCGTGAAGAAGGGCGTTTCGAGTTTGCCGGGGTGATCGACAGCATCACCCGCAAGCTGATCCGCCGCCACCCCCACGTGTTCCCCACCGGGGACTTGTACGCGCCGCTGGACACGCCACGCCTGGACGAAGAACAGGTCAAGCAGCGCTGGGAGCAGATCAAGGCCCAGGAGCGCGCCGAGAAGTCGGCCGCACCGCTGCAACTGTCCCTGCTCGACGACGTGCCCGCCACTTTGCCGGCCCTGTCGCGCAGCGCCAAGCTGCAAAAACGCGCCGCCCAGGTGGGGTTCGACTGGCCGGATGCGTTGCCGGTGCTGGACAAGGTCCGCGAAGAGCTGGACGAAGTGCTCGAAGCGATGGCGCAGAACGACGTTGCGGCCGTGGCCGATGAGCTGGGCGACCTGCTGTTCAGCGTGGTCAACCTGGCCCGCCACCTCAAGGTCGACCCGGAAACCGCCCTGCGTGGTGCCAATGCCAAGTTCGAGCGACGTTTCCGATTTATCGAACAGGCATTGCGCGACACCCAGCGACCCATGGAAGATTGCACCCTTCAAGAGTTGGACGCCCTGTGGGGCGAAGCCAAACGTCAGGAACAGAATTTACCCGGCTGCGGCGCAGCTGCTGGATTGAGTGAGTAAGCACATGAGCATTTCCCTACGCGACCAGTTGCTCAAAGCAGGCCTGGTCAACCAAAAGCAGGCCAAGCAGGTCGGCAAAGAGAAGCAGAAACAGCAGCGCCTGGTGCACAAAGGCCAGGCGGAGGAAGACGACACCCAGCGGCGCCTGGCCCAAGAGGCGCAGGCCGAGAAGGTCAAGCGCGACCAGGAACTCAACCGCCAGCAGCAGGAAAAGGCCGAGCAAAAGGCCCGCGCCGCCCAGGTCAAGCAGCTGATCGAAGTGTCGCGCCTGCCCAAACTCAACACCGAGGACTACTACAACTTCGTCGATGACAAGAAGGTCAAGCGCCTGTCGGTCAACACCCTGATGCGCAACAAGCTCAGCAACGGTGCCCTGGCGATTGTCCACCACGGCGGCGGCTACGAAGTGATCCCCCGCGAAGCGGCGCTGAAAATCCAGGAGCGTGCGCCGGAGCGCATCGTCCAGCTCAACATCCTCACCGAGAGCCAGACCCCGGACGAGGACGACCCGTACGCGGCCTACCAGATCCCCGACGATCTGATGTGGTAACCCCAAACCCCGCCCTGTGCGGGGTTTTTCATGCAGCCAATAAAAAGCCCCGCACGGGGCGGGGCTCTTGGGTGTAGCGCTCGGGCCTAGCTGCCTTTGACAGCCTTGCCGTTCACGTTACCTTCCAACAGCATGATGTTGTATTCCTTGCCGTCGGTCTCGACCTGCTGCAGGCGCACCAGCAGGTAATCCCACTCCTTGGCGAACCAGAGCACGGTGGTGCGCTTGCTCTGTGTCGGGTCGCGCACGCGCTCGACCTTGATCGCGTCAATCTGGCCGGCCTTGGTGTCGACCTTCTCGGAACCCAGCACGCGGAAGTCGTAGGTATCGACTTCGCCATCATCGACCACCTGATAGCTCATGCTTTTTTTGCCGGCCGCCACGTCATGCTGCAAAGCCAACTGGTAGGTGGACTTGTCGACCATGCCCCGGTTGAGCGGCAGCTTCACCGGGTCGCCTCGGTCGGTGCCGGTGACCATCTTGGTTGTCCAGTCGAAATCCAGGTCAGCCTTTTTGGCCTTGCCCAAGCCACCGCGTTCAAAGTGGTAGGACTGGGGCAGCAGGGTGTCCTTGTCCAGGGTCAGGGTGCTTTCTTCGGTGAGGCTGGCGATCATCATCGACGCCTTGAAGCTGAGCTTCCACACGCCATTGGCCTGCTTGGCCAGGCTGCGTTCGGCCGTACCGCTCATGGGCAACTGTTTCCAGTCGGCGGTATAGCTGGCGGAGAAGGGTTGAAGGTCTGCGGCCTGGGCAAGGGGCAGGGCAAGCAGAGCACAAGCGAAGAGCAGGGCGCGACGCATAAAATCTCCTAGTTTCGAATCAAGTGGCCGCTGGCCGCGAGTAACTGACCGTCCAACATGGCGCCCTGTTCACCCAGGCTCAAGCGGCCTTGGGCAAACCAACGCACGGCCATCGGGTAAATCCGGTGTTCCTGGGCGTGAACCCGGTGCGCTAGGCTCTGGGCCGAGTCGTGCAACTCTACCGGGATTACTGCCTGTACGACCAGAGGCCCGCCATCGAGTTCCTCGGTGACGAAGTGCACGCTGCAGCCATGTTCGCGATCGCCGGCGTCCAGCGCCCGCTGGTGCGTGTGCAGGCCTTTGTACTTGGGCAGTAGCGAAGGGTGGATATTGAGCAGGCGACCCTGGTAATGGCGCACGAAACCCGCGCTGAGAATGCGCATGAACCCCGCCAGCACCACCAGTTTCGGATTGAAGGTATCGATCAGTTCGACCAGTGCGGCATCGAACGCCTCGCGACCCTCGAACGCCTTGTGGTCGAGGGTGCGGGTGGCGATGCCTGCATCGCGGGCGCGTTGCAGGCCGTAGGCATCGGCGCGGTTGGAAATCACCGCGCTGATGCGAACCGGGCTATCGCCGGTCGCGGTACTGTCGATCAGGGCCTGCAAGTTGCTGCCGGTGCCGGAGAGCAGCACCACCACATCACAGGGCTGGGACATCAATGGGCCTTGAGGTTCTTCAGGTCAACCTGGGCGGCGCCTTCGGCGGCCGTGGCGATCTGGCCGATGACCCAAGGCTGCTCGCCAGCTTCGCGCAACACGTTCAGCGCAGTCTCGACGTGCTCTTGGGCCACGCAGATGACCATGCCCACGCCGCAGTTGAGCACGCGGTGCATCTCGGTTTCGTCGACGTTGCCCTGCTGCTGCAACCAGTCGAACACCGCCGGGCGCTGCCAGCTCGCCACGTCAACGATCGCCTGGGCGCCTTTTGGCAGCACCCGCGGAATGTTGTCCAGCAAGCCGCCACCGGTGATGTGGGCCATGGCCTTTACCGCGCCGGTGTCCTTGATGAGCTTGAGCAGCGGCTTGACGTAGATGCGGGTCGGGGCCATCAGCAGTTCGGTCAGCGGCTTGCCGTCGAGCTGGATGTTCTCGATGTCGGCGCCGGCGACTTCAATGATCTTGCGGATCAGCGAGTAGCCGTTGGAGTGCGGGCCGGAGGACGGCAGGGCGAGCAGGGCGTCGCCGGCGGCGACTTTGGAGCCGTCGATGATCTCGGCTTTTTCCACGACGCCGACGCAGAAACCGGCCAGGTCGTAGTCTTCGCCTTCGTACATGCCCGGCATTTCAGCGGTTTCGCCGCCCACCAGGGAGCAGCCGGACAGTTCGCAGCCCGCGCCAATGCCGGTCACGACCTGGGCGGCGGTGTCGACGTTGAGCTTGCCGGTGGCGTAGTAGTCGAGGAAGAACAACGGCTCGGCGCCGCAGACCACCAGGTCGTTGACGCACATGGCCACCAGGTCGATGCCGATGCTGTCGTGCTTGTTCAGGTTCAGCGCCAGGCGCAGCTTGGTGCCCACACCGTCGGTGCCGGACACCAGCACAGGCTGCTTGTAGCCGGCCGGGATTTCGCAGAGGGCGCCAAAACCGCCCAGGCCGCCCATGACTTCAGGACGCGCAGTGCGCTTGGCGACGCTCTTGATGCGTTCGACCAATGCTTCACCGGCGTCGATGTCTACACCGGCGTCCTTGTAGCTCAGGGAGGGTTGCTTGCTCATGATCCAGGCCTTTAGGGGGGGATTTCTGGGTAACGACCGAACTCAAGGGTTGCGCTGAAAAAGCCGCGGCACGAATGCCATGCGGGAATTTGCGGGCACCCCGGTGTTGCCGGTCTGCGAAGGCGCGCGATTTTATCAGGCTTGAGGGGCAGCGGCCATCCTCGGGCCGACGGCAGGGACATATCGGGTAAAAAAAGCCGCCGATTGTTCCGGTTGGGTTGCCCGGCCGGTGTCTGTATAAGGTATCGCCACTAACAAGCTATCGTTATGACAGCACGAAAACTTCCATCGCTTGTGTGAATGTTTTGCCAGGGGTTGTGGTCACAGCCTTGTTCAATCCTGTTCATGCGCGCTATCGAGCCGCTTATTTGCCGTCGGGAATCGTCCATGGGTCTGCGTAAATTTCTAGTCTTGGGTTGTTTGTCTGTGTTCAGCCTGGTGAGTCATGCCGAAACCCTCAATGGTTTGTATCAAGTGCGCGAGCCGGTCGCGGGGCAAACGCCTCAGGAGCGCGAGCAGGCCACCCAAAAAGCCCTGCAAACCCTGGTGCTGCGCCTGACCGGCGATGCCAAGGCCGCGCAAAGCCCGGGGTTGGCTGAGGTCCGCAAGGACCCGCAGCAGATCATCAGCCAATACGGCTACGACGCCGGGCCGCCGCAAAGCCTGCAGGTGGATTTCGACCCCGTCAGCACCGACCGCGCCCTGCGCCAGGCCGGGCTGTCGTTGTGGGGCAGCAATCGGCCGTCGATCTTGAGCTGGTGGCTGAGTGATAGCGCCGAAGGCTCCACCCTGGTGGGTGACGCCCAAGCCAGCGCCGCGGACCTGCGCCGCGCCGCCCAGCATCGGGGCTTGCCGCTGCGCCTGCCTCTGGGGGATTTGGACGAGCAGATCGTCGCCACCGCCGCCAACCTTGAGGCCACCGACCCGGCGCCGCTGCGCGAGGTGTCTGATCGCTACAGCGCCGACGCTCTCTTGGCGGTGCATGCCAAAGAAGAAACCCCCGGCCAGTGGCAGGCCAAGTGGCGCCTGTGGCTGGGCGACCAGCGCGAGCAGGGCAGCGTGCAGGGGGCGGATCAAGCGGCCCTGGCCGATGCCGTGCTGTTGGCGGTGAGTGAGCGCCTGGCGCCGCGTTTTGTCGCCAAGCCCGGCACGTCCAGCGAGCAGCTGCTGCAAGTGCAGGGCATGAACCTGGAGCGCTACGCCGCCTTGGGTCACTTGCTCGAGCCGTTTGGCGGGCAGTTGTACAGCGTCGAGGGCGACCGCATCGTCTATCGGGTCAATGGCAGCGCCGAGCAGCTCAAGGCGCAACTGGCCCTGGCCCAACTGCAGGAAGTAGCGGCGCCGCCGGCCGCCCCGGTGGCCGAGGGCGGCGTACCGGCAGTGGCGGCAGCGCCGACCGCGCAACTGCATTTCAAGTGGTAGGTTTTTCTTTCTTTATATAAGGGCGGGTGGATTCATGGCCGATACGCGGCGTTGGGTGTGGCTTGGCGGGGTGGTCCTGCTGTGTGCGCTGGTTTATCTGTTGCATCCGATCCTGACGCCGTTTTTGGTGGCGTTGCTGTTGGCTTATCTGTTTGATCCGCTGGTCGATCGCCTGGAAAAACTCGGCCTGTCGCGCACTTGGGGTGTGGTGGCGGTGTTTGCGCTGTTCACCTTGATCGTCATGGCGCTGTTGCTGGTGCTGGTGCCGATGTTGGCCAAGCAGTTGCTGCGCCTATATGAATTGGCGCCGCAGATGCTCGATTGGCTGCAGCACTCGGCCATGCCTTGGGTGCAGTCCAAGCTGGGGCTGGCGGACGGCTTCTGGAAGTTCGACAAGGTCAAGGCCGCCATCAGCGAGCACATGGGCCAGACCACTGACATCGTCGGTGTGGTGCTGAGCCAGGCCACGGCGTCTGGCCTGGCGCTGATTGGCTGGCTGGCCAACCTGGTGCTGATCCCAGTGGTGAGTTTCTACCTGCTGCGCGATTGGGACGTGATGATGGCCAAGGTCCGCAGCCTGCTGCCCCGCGATCGGGAGGAGCGGGTGGTATCGCTGGCCGGTGAATGCCACGAGGTACTCGGCGCGTTCGTGCGCGGGCAGTTGATGGTGATGGTGGCCCTGGGGGTGATCTACTCCGCTGGCCTGATGCTGGTGGGGCTGGAGTTGGGCCTGTTGATCGGCATGATCGCCGGGCTGGCGGCCATCGTGCCGTACATGGGCTTCGTGATCGGCATTGGCGCGGCGCTGATCGCCGGGTTGTTCCAGTTTGGCGGCGACCTGTACCCGATGATCGGCATCGTCGCCGTGTTCATGATCGGCCAGGCCCTGGAAGGCATGGTGCTGACGCCGTGGCTGGTGGGCGACCGCATTGGCCTGCACCCGGTGGCAGTGATTTTCGCCATCCTGGCCGGGGGCGAGTTGTTCGGCTTCACCGGGATTCTGCTGGCCCTGCCGGTGGCGGCGGTCATCATGGTGCTGGTGCGCCATGTGCACGATTTGTATAAGGATTCGCAGATGTATAGCGGCTCTGAAGACCCCGAGCTCTAACCCCGCACACCGGGGCCCAATGCCTTGCCCGGTTCGCGCCGGGCCATGGCGATCACCGCCCGGTTAACGCAAACCTTTGATTTTGCTTAACGTCTGCTGCATTGTGTGGCCCGCGTCACGGGTATAGACTTTGCAAACTTTTCACAGAGGCCACTAACGGTTCGTTTGGAACTGTTCAGTCAGCATGAAACCGATTCAGCTGCCCCTAGGTGTGCGTCTGCGTGACGACGCCACCTTTATCAACTACTACCCAGGCGCCAATGCCGCTGCACTCGGCTATGTCGAGCGGCTCTGCGAAGCCGACGCCGGGTGGACCGAAAGCCTGATCTATCTGTGGGGCAAGGACGGTGTGGGGCGCACCCACTTGTTGCAGGCGGCGTGCCTGCGCTTCGAGCAGATGGGCGAGCCGGCGGTGTACTTGCCCCTGGCCGAGCTGCTGGACCGTGGCATCGAGATCCTCGATAACCTCGAACAATACGAACTGGTTTGTTTGGACGACCTGCAAGCCGTGGCGGGGCGGGCCGATTGGGAAGAGGCGCTGTTCCACCTGTTCAACCGCTTGCGTGACAGCGGCCGGCGCTTGCTGATTGCTGCCTCCACCTCGCCGCGCGAGCTGCCGATCAAACTGGCCGACCTCAAGTCGCGCCTGACCCTGGCGCTGATTTTCCAGATGCGCCCGCTGTCCGACGAGGACAAGTTGCGTGCCCTGCAACTGCGTGCCTCCCGCCGCGGTTTGCACCTGACCGACGAAGTCGGGCATTTCATTCTTACCCGCGGCACCCGTAGCATGAGTGCGTTGTTCGAGCTGCTCGAACGCCTCGATCAGGCCTCGTTGCAGGCCCAACGCAAGCTCACCATTCCCTTCCTGAAAGAAACCCTGGGCTGGTAAAACCGTGGCCTGCAGGGCGTTTTCGGCATTTTCAAGGCACTAGAAAACCTGCTCCGTGGAGGGTTCCAGGAGGCGCGGACGTTTATTCGGGGCTTAAGGCCTTAGATGTCGGGCCAAAACCCATAAGTCACATTCGGGTCGATTGAATTTGCAAATGAGGGTGATAGAGGGCATAGTCTCGCCTTCTTTACAACTTCAGCCACGGTCGTGCCCATGCTAAATCGCTTCGCACCCCTCGTGCCTCTCGCACTCGTCACCCTGTTGTTTGGTTGCGCCGCACACTCTCCAGTGTCCCAGCAGCACGCGCCACAACAGCAGGTTCAACGCTCCGTTGCCGCTCAGTCTTCCACTGTTTATCAGGAAGAACTGGTCACCGAAAAAGAACTGGCCGAGTTCGCTGACAGCAAGCCGTACCAGCTCCCGCTGCTGGCCGACAGCATTCTCGAACGCGGCATGTCCCTGATCGGTACCCGCTACCGTTTCGGCGGCACCTCTGAAGCCGGTTTCGATTGCAGCGGTTTCATCGGTTACCTGTTCCGTGAAGAAGCCGGCATGAACCTGCCGCGCTCCACCCGCGAAATGATTAACGTCGATGCCCCCCTGGTCGCGCGCAACAACCTCAAGCCGGGTGATCTGCTGTTCTTCAGCACCAATGGCCGTGGCCGCGTCAGCCACGCCGGGATCTACCTGGGCGACGACCAGTTCATCCACTCCAGCAGCCGCCGTAGCGGTGGTGTGCGGGTCGATAAGCTGGGCGACAGCTACTGGAGCAAGACGTTCATCGAAGCCAAGCGCGCCCTGGCCATGGCCCCGACCACGATGACCGCTCGCAAGTAAGCGTCTTCCCTGGGCACCGCCCGGGGATAACCCTTCACTTTATAAGCCGAACTTAAAGTCTTACTTGAAGTTTGACTCATAGCCGCTAGAATCCCGACATGTTGTTGCTAACGAGCCGTGTATGCCTTGCATGCGCGGCTTTGTTTTCAGCGCCTCGGCAGAGAAAGCCGCAGCCAGATCAGGATTGTTCTGCCCATGTCGACCTCCGCCCGTCTCGCCTTCCTTATGCTCGTTGCCCTGCTGGGCGGCTGTGCCAGCCATACCGTACCGCCGGCCAAAGTGGTACGCGCCCCGGTGTTCGCACCGACCCAGGGCTTCTCCCCGGTTGCTGATGATGTGCTGTTCCGCGCACTCGGCCTGGTGGGCACGCCCTATCGCTGGGGCGGCAATACGCCGGATTCGGGTTTTGATTGCAGCGGCCTGATCGGCTTTGTCTACCGCGATGCGGCGGGCATCGCCTTGCCGCGTTCTACCCGGGAAATGATCGGCATGCGCGCCCAGGACGTCGACCAGAATGCCCTGCAAACCGGCGACCTGCTGTTTTTCGCCACCAATGGCGGTTCCCAGGTCAGCCACGCGGGCATCTATGTGGGTGAGGGCCGCTTCGTCCACGCTCCGGCCACGGGCGGTACGGTCAAGCTCGACAGCCTGTCCAAGGCCTACTGGCAGAAGGCTTACCTGAGTGCCAAGCGGGTGCTTGCGCCGGCTCAGCTGGCGCACAACCCTTAAGGCGTCCCCCTCGCGGAGGTTCTCGTGACCGCTCGCAG
This sequence comes from Pseudomonas sp. MF08817, assembly GCF_059862705.1. NCBI lineage: Bacteria > Pseudomonadati > Pseudomonadota > Gammaproteobacteria > Pseudomonadales > Pseudomonadaceae > Pseudomonas > Pseudomonas sp. MF08817. The sequence goes on along the minus strand of NZ_JCBCUY010000007.1, from coordinate 29,873 downwards.
CATCACCCTCGACGACCCCCTCTACCAATACCTGCTGGCCGTGTCCCTGCGCGAAACGCCGTTGCTTGAGCGTTTGCGCGAGCACACCCAAGCCTTGCCCATGGCCCGCTGGCAGGTGGCGCCCGAGCAGGGCCAGTTCCTTGCCTTGCTGGTGAAACTGACCGGCGCCAAGCGTTTGCTGGAAGTAGGCACCTTCACCGGCTACAGCGCGTTGTGCATGGCCCAGGCCTTGCCGGACGACGGCACACTGCTGTGTTGCGACATCCCCGGCGACTACAACGCCACCGCCCAGGAGTATTGGCGGGAAGCGGGCGTGGCCGCGCGCATCGAGCTGCGTCTGGGCCCGGCCCTGGAAACCCTGGAGCACATCGAACGCCAGGGCTTGTGCGGCAGCTTTGACTTGATGTTCATCGACGCCGATAAAGCCAACTACCCGGCTTACCTGGAAAGCGCCTTGCGCTTGCTGCGCGGTGGCGGCTTGGCGATTTTCGACAACACCCTGTGGAGCGGGCGGGTGCTGGAGGCCCACCCGCAAAGCGCCGACACCCTGGCCATCCAGGCCCTGAACCTGGCCTTGAAGGATGACCCGCGTGTCGATCTGTCGCTGTTGCCGGTGGGCGATGGTTTGACCCTGTGCCGCAAGCGCTAGCGCGCTGCGGTTACCCGCCACACCTTGTTGCCTACATCATCGGCCACCAGCACTGCGCCTTGCCGGTCGAGCGCCACGCCCACCGGGCGGCCCATGGCGTTTTCCTCGGTGTCGAGGAACCCCGTCAGTAAATCCACCGGCGGCCCGCTGGGCTTGCCCGCGTTGAAGGGCACGAAGATCACTTTGTAGCCACTGTGGGGTTTGCGGTTCCACGAGCCGTGCTGGCCGATAAAAGCGCCGTGGGTGAAGGGCGCCGGCAATTGGCTGCCCGTGGCGAAGGCCAGGCCCAGGGACGCGGTGTGCGGCCCCACCGCATAATCCGGGGCGATGGCCTTGGCCACCAGGTCCGGGTTTTGCGGGGTGACGCGCTCGTCTACATGCTGGCCGTAGTAGCTGAAGGGCCAGCCGTAGAAGCCGCCGTCGCGCACCGAGGTGATGTAGTCCGGCACCAGGTCGCTGCCGATTTCGTCCCGCTCGTTGACCGCCGTCCACAACGCACCGCTGTCCGGCTCCCAGGCCAGGCCGTTGGGGTTGCGCAGGCCCGAGGCGAATATCCGCGCCTTAGCGCTGGCGCGCTCGACTTCCCAGATCGCCGCGCGGCCTTCTTCTTTCTCCAGGCCGTTTTCCCCGACATTGCTGTTGGAGCCCACCGTGACGTACAGCTTGCTGCCGTCTTGGCTGGCGATGACGTTTTTGGTCCAGTGGTGGTTGGGCGGCCCGCCGGGCAAATCCACCACCTTGCTGGCCGGCGCTTCGATGCGGGTCTGGCCGGCGGTGTAGGGGAAGCGCAGCAGGCGATCGGTGTCGGCCACGTAGAGGTCGTTGCCCACCAGGGCCATGCCGAACGGCGAGTTGAGGTTGTCCAGGAACACCGTGCGGGTTTCGGCGACGCCATCGTGGTCGGCGTCGCGCAGCAGGGTGATGCGGTTCGGGCTCGGCACGGTGGCGCCGGCGCGGGCCATGATTTTTTCGCTGATCCAGCCGCGCAACCCGGTGCTGTCCTCGGGTTTGGCCGGGGCGTTGGTTTCGGCCACCAGCACGTCGCCGTTGGGCAGCACGTAAAGCCAGCGCGGGTGCTCCAGGCCTTCGGCGAACGCGGCGACCTGGGTGCCGGCCGCCGCCACGGGTTTGCCGCCCGCCGGCCAGCCGATGGCCGGGGCGACGTTGACGGTGGGGATCAGGGTTTTGTTCGGCGCCGGCAGGCGCGGCGACGGCCCGGTGCCGTCGGAAACTTGCAAGGTGGACGTCTCGCCGCAGGCAACCAACCCGGCGGCGAGCACAACGATAAAGGCGGAGCGAGGCTTGAACATGGGCATTTCCCTATGAGTACGCGGCGGTAAGCATAGGGCAGTGGGCGCGGCGCGGGGTTCAACCTTATCCGCGAGCCTCTTTGAACAGCACGGCGATGCCGGGTTGGTAGTTGCCCGCCTCGTTGCGCAACTTGCGGTAGGCATAGGGGAAGTACCAGGCCACGGCGCAGCTGTACTCCTTTTGCAGGTCGTCGACCATGTCCTGGAGTTCTTCGGGGGTGGCGCTGTGCTGGGTTTTTTGCGGGGCGACGAACAGGCAGCCCAGCTTCAGGTCGCTGGGGTAGCTGATGCGGCGGGCGGCGCTGGTGATATCGAGCAGGGCCTGCTCCAGGTTCAGGTGGTTGATCTGGGGCCAGCGCTGGCTGGCTTGCACGTAGGCCCATTCGTCCTTGCTGGCGATGTACAGGTCGGCGCGGGCATTGCGCTCACCGTTTTCCAACTGCTTTTTGGTGGGCGCATGTTCCAGGGTGACCATTTCGGCCATCCAGGCTGCGGCCGAGAGCAGCCCCAGGTTGGCCCGCTCGTCTGACCAGTACGGCGCCTTGTTGTCGCCGCGCACCCGGTTGTAGCGATCAATGCAGTCAAACCAGCGCTCCAGCATCGGTCGCAAAAATTCCAGCTTGGGGTTGCTGATAATCATGCCTTGCATCGTTCACTCCCTTGAGTCGATCGTGTTTGGGTTATGGCTATTTGATATCGCCGCTTCCAGCCTGGCACAAGATTGGCGCCCGTTTATTGACCCATCGCAGTCAATCAACCCTGGCGGCCCCGGGTTTCATTGACGCTCCACCCCCAACCCTCTAACCTTCGCCGCTTGTTTCAGGTGCCCTGTGGCCAGCGGTCGACAGGGTGAAACAGGGAAGCCGGTGAGTGCGTGCGCCAAGCGCGCGGTCACGATCCCGGCGCTGCCCCCGCAACGGTAAATGAGTCAAGGCTGTGCTTTTTGCCACTGTGCCCACCCGGGCATGGGAAGGCGCACCGCCCGGGGCAACCCACTCATGAGCCCGGAGACCGGCCTGATCCATCCAACGGCATCACGGTGGGCGATGCCAGGCTTGTTGCCGTCCTTTATTCCTGCCCGCCGTTATCCAGCCCCAACGGAGAGCTGCCCCATGACCGATTCCCCCGAACGCGACGAGCGCCACCTGGCGCGCATGCTGCGCAAAAAAGCCGTGATCGATGAACGCATCGCCAACTCGCCCAACGAGTGCGGCTTGCTGCTGGTGCTCAGCGGCAACGGCAAGGGCAAGAGCAGCTCGGCGTTCGGCATGCTCGCCCGCGCCATGGGCCACGGCATGCAGTGCGGCGTGGTGCAGTTCATCAAGGGCCGCAACAGCACGGGCGAGGAGTTGTTTTTCCGCCGTTTCCCCGAGCAGGTGCGCTTTCACGTGATGGGCGAAGGCTTCACCTGGGAAACCCAGGACCGCCAGCGCGACATCGCCGCCGCCCAAGCGGCGTGGGCGGTATCGCGCCAGTTGCTCAGCGACCCGGCCATCGGCCTGGTGGTGCTCGATGAACTGAACATCGCCCTCAAGCACGGCTACCTGGACCTGGACCAAGTGCTCAGCGACCTGCAGGCCCGCCCGCCGATGCAACACGTGGTGGTCACCGGCCGTGGGGCCAAGGAGCAAATGATCGAGCTGGCCGACACCGTCACCGAAATGGGGCTGCTCAAGCACGCCTTCCAGGCCGGCATCAAGGCGCAAAAAGGCATCGAATTGTGAGTGTGCGCCAGTGCCCGGCCGTGCTGATTGCGGCGCCGGCGTCCGGCCAGGGCAAAACCACGGTCACCGCCGCCCTGGCGCGCCTGCACCGTAACCAGGGGCGCCAGGTGCGCGTGTTCAAATGCGGCCCGGACTTTCTCGACCCGATGATTCTGGAGCGTGCCAGCGGTGCGCCGGTGTACCAACTGGATATGTGGATGGTGGGCGAGCAGGAAAGCCGTCGCCTGTTGTGGGAAGCGGCGGGGGAGGCCGACCTGATCCTGATCGAAGGCGTCATGGGCCTGTTCGACGGCACGCCCTCCAGTGCCGACCTGGCGCGCCACTTCGGCGTGCCGGTGCTGGGCGTGATCGACGGCACCGCCATGGCCCAGACCTTCGGCGCCCTGGCCCTGGGCTTGGCGCGCTACCAGCCGGACCTGCCCTTTGCCGGGGTGCTGGCCAACCGCGTCGGCACCCTGCGCCATGCGCAACTGCTCGAAGGCAGCCTCACCGAAGGCCTGCGCTGGTACGGCGCGTTGTCCCGCGAGACGGGCATCGAGCTGCCCAGCCGCCACCTGGGCCTGGTGCAGGCCAGTGAACTGAACGACCTCGACCTGCGCCTGGACGCGGCCGCCACGGCTCTGGCCAGCAGTTGCGAAGTGGCACTGCCGCCCGCCGTGGCCTTCGCCGCGCCCCAGCCTGTGGTTGCCGAGCCGTTGTTGGCCGGCGTGCGCATCGCCGTGGCGCGGGACGAGGCGTTCGCCTTCACCTATGGCGCCAGCCTCGACCTGCTGCGGGCGATGGGCGCCCAGTTGCACTTCTTCTCACCTATTCATGACAGCGGGTTGCCCGAGGTCGACAGCCTTTACCTGCCCGGCGGTTACCCGGAGTTGCACCACGTCGCGTTGGCGCAGAACACGCCGATGCTGGAGGCTATCCGCGCCCACCACCGCGCGGGCAAACCGTTGCTGGCCGAGTGCGGCGGCATGCTGTATCTGCTCGACTCCCTCACGGACGTCGAAGGCGTGAGTGCACCGCTGCTGGGCCTGTTGCCGGGCGCTGCGGTGATGCAAAAACGCTTGGCCGCCCTGGCCCTGCAAACGGTGGACCTGCCCGAAGGCAGCCTGCGTGGCCACACCTATCACCATTCGCTGACCACCACCACGCTGGCCCCCATCGCCCGGGGCCTGAGCCCCAACGGCGGGCGCGGCGCCGAAGCGGTGTACCGGGACGGGCGGATGACGGCCTCCTATGTGCACTTTTACTTTCCGTCCAACCCGCGGGCGGTGGCGGCTTTGTTTATGCCCCAGACCGCTATCGCGAGCAGGCTCGCTCCCACAGAGGCCGGTGAAACTCCTGTGGGAGCGAGCCTGCTCGCGATAAGCCAATGACCGACAACGCCTTCCCAGAGGCCGACCGCGCCGCCGTCTACCGCGCCATCGCCGAGCGCCGTGACATGCGCCACTTCAGCGGCGGCACGGTGGCGCCGGCGTTGCTGCGCCGCTTGCTCGAAGCCGCCCATTGCGCCCCCAGCGTGGGGCTGATGCAGCCCTGGCGCTTTATCCGCATCAGCGACCGGGCGCTGCGCGGGCGCATCCAGCAGTTGGTGGAAGAGGAACGGGTGCGCACCGCCGAGGCGTTGGGTGAGCGTTCCAGTGAGTTCATGAAGCTCAAGGTCGAAGGCATCAACGACTGCGCCGAAGTGCTGGTGGCGGCCCTGAGCGATGACCGCGAGCGCCACGTGTTCGGCCGCCGCACCTTGCCGGAAATGGACCTGGCCTCGCTGTCTTGCGCCATCCAGAACCTCTGGCTGGCGGCCCGCGCCGAAGGCCTGGGCCTGGGCTGGGTGTCGCTGTTCGAGCCCCAGGCCCTGGCCGACCTGCTGGGCCTGCCCGCCGGGGCCAAGCCCTTGGCGGTGCTGTGCCTGGGGCCGGTGGAGGCATTTTATCCAGCACCGATGCTGGTGCTCGAAGGCTGGGCCCAGGCCCGGCCGTTGAGTGAGTTGTTGTTTGAGAACCAATGGGGAGTGAGTCAATGAGTGTGGCGTTGTTGAGTGCCGCCGCGGTGGCGCTGGATGCGTTGCTGGGCGAGCCCAGACGCTGGCATCCGCTGGTGGCGTTCGGCGCGTTCGCCGAGCGCATCGAGCGGCGTTTCAATGCCGCCGGGCGCGGCTGGCGTAGCCACGGCGTGACCGCGTGGGTGCTGGCCGTGCTGCCCTTGACCCTGGTGGCTACAGCTTTGTCGTGGCTGCCCTACATCGGTTGGCTGGTGGAAGTCCTCGCGCTGTACTGCGCCCTCGGCCTGCGCAGCCTCGGCGAGCATGTGGCGCCAGTGGCCCAGGCCCTGCGCGCCGGTGACCTGGCAGAGGCGCGCAAACGCGTTGGCTACCTGGTCAGCCGCGAAACCGCCGAGCTGGACGACACTGCCGTCGCCCGGGCGGCCACCGAGTCGGTGCTGGAAAACGGCAGCGACGCGGTGTTCGCCGCGCTGTTCTGGTTTGCCGTGGCCGGCGCGCCGGGGGTGGTGCTGTATCGCCTGAGCAATACCCTGGACGCCATGTGGGGCTATCGCAACGAACGCTTCGAGCGCTTCGGCTGGGCGGCGGCAAAAATCGACGACCTGCTCAACTACATTCCCGCGCGGCTGGTCGCCTTGACCTACGCGCTACTGGGCAAAACACGCCTGGCGCTTAAATGCTGGCGCACGCAAGGCCCTACTTGGGACAGCCCCAATGCTGGCCCGGTAATGGCTGCCGGCGCGGGTGCCCTGGGGGTGGAGCTGGGCGGCGCGGCGGTCTATCACGGCGAGTTGCACCAGCGCCCGACCCTGGGCGAAGGCCCACCGGCCGACGCCGATGCCATCGACCGTGGCTGGCAACTGGTGCAGCGCGGCGTGTGGCTGTGGTTGCTGATCTTGTGCATGGGGGCCGAATTCTATGCTTGAGCACGGTGGGCGCCTGCGCAAAGCCTGCGCGCAATACGGCATTGCCCAAGACGAGTGGCTGGACCTCTCCAGCGGCCTGGCGCCGTGGCCCTGGCCGATCCCGCCGATCCCGCTGCGGGCCTGGGCGCGTCTGCCGGAAACCGAGGACGGCTTGGAGCAAGCTGCCCGCGACTACTACGGCGCCGCCCACGTGCTGCCGGTGCCCGGCTCGCAAGCGGCGATCCAATTGCTGCCGCGTTTGCGCCGCGTGGGCAAGGTCGGCGTGCTGTCGCCGTGCTATGCCGAACATGCCGAGGCGTGGCGCCGTGGCGGCTACATCGTGCGGGAAGTGTCGCAGGCTGAAGTCGACTTCTTTATCGACCAACTCGACGTGCTGGTGGTGGTCAACCCCAACAACCCCACGGGCCTGAGCCTGCCCCCCGAGCGCCTGCTGGACTGGCACGCACGCCTGGCCCAGCGCGGCGGCTGGCTGGTGGTGGACGAAGCCTTTATGGACAACACCCCGCACCTGAGCCTGGCCGGGCATGCGCACCAGGTTGGGCTGATCGTGCTGCGTTCGTTCGGCAAGTTCTTCGGTTTGGCCGGGGTGCGCCTGGGCTTCGTGCTGGCCGAGCGCAAACTGCTGCGCTTGCTGGCCGATCAGGTCGGGCCCTGGGCAGTGGCCGGGCCGACGCGGGTGCTGGGGCAATTGTGCCTGGCCGACAGCGCTGGCCACGCCCGCCAGCGCCAGCGTAGCGAAGTGGCCAGCGCACGCCTGGCCCAGCTGCTGGAAGCACACGGCTTTGCGCCCCAGGGCGGTTGCGCGCTGTTCCAGTGGCTGCGCACCGAGCACGCCGCGCAGGTACAGGATTTCATGGCGCGGCGCGGCATTTTGCTGCGCCTGTTCGCCCACGACAGCAGCCTGCGCTTTGGCCTGCCAGGGGAAGAGGCCGACTGGCTGCGCCTGGATCAGGCCTTTGCCGCCTACACCCAGGAAAACCCATGACCACCCTGATGGTGCAGGGCACCACCTCCGATGCTGGCAAAAGCACCCTCGTCACCGCGCTGTGCCGCTGGCTGGTGCGCCAAGGCGTTGCGGTGGTGCCGTTCAAGCCGCAAAACATGGCGCTCAACAGTGCAGTGACCGCCGATGGTGGCGAAATCGGCCGCGCCCAAGCGGTGCAGGCCCAGGCTGCGAACCTGCAACCCCACACCGACATGAACCCGGTGCTGCTCAAGCCCAACAGCGATACGGGCGCCCAGGTCATCATCCATGGCCGCGCGGTCGCCAGCATGAACGCGGTGGCCTATCACGACTACAAGGCCATCGCGATGCAAGCGGTGCTGGCCTCCCACCGGCGTTTGAGTGCGGCCTACCCGGTGGTGATGGTGGAGGGCGCCGGCTCGCCGGCGGAAATCAACCTGCGTGCCGGTGACATCGCCAACATGGGCTTTGCCGAAGCGGTGGACTGCCCGGTGCTGCTGATCGCCGACATCAACCGTGGTGGCGTGTTCGCCCATTTGGTCGGCACCCTGGAGCTGCTCTCGGCCAGCGAACAGGCGCGGGTCAAGGGGTTCATCATCAACCGCTTTCGCGGCGACCTCGCCCTGCTGCAACCGGGCCTGGATTGGCTTGAGGCTCGCACCGGCAAACCGGTGGTGGGCGTGCTGCCCTACGTGATGGACCTGCACCTGGAGGCCGAGGACGGCATCGACCAACGCCAGGCCGACAAGGCCGAACAGGTGCTCAAGGTGCTGGTGCCGGTGCTGCCGCGCATCAGCAACCACACCGATTTCGACCCGCTGCGCCTGCACCCCCAGGTGGATTTGCAGTTCATCGGCCCCGGCCAGGCTATCCCGGCGGCAGACCTGATAATCCTCCCCGGCTCCAAAAGCGTGCGCAGCGACCTCGCGTACCTGCGCGCCAACGGCTGGGACACGGCCATCCGCCGCCACCTGCGCTACGGCGGCAAGCTGTTGGGCATTTGCGGCGGTTTGCAGATGCTCGGCCAGCAGCTCCACGACCCCTTGGGCCTGGAAGGCGCGCCGGGTTCCAGTGCCGGGCTGGGCCTGTTGGCCTTCGACACGGTGCTGGAGCAAGAGAAGCAACTGCGCAACGTGCGCGGCCACCTGGCCCTGGAGAACGCGGCGGTCAGCGGTTACGAAATCCACGCCGGGGTGACCACCGGTGCGGCCCTGGAACACCCCGCCGTGCACCTGGACGATGGCCGTCGCGACGGCGCCCGAAGTGCTGATGGGCAGATTCTGGGTACCTACCTGCACGGCCTCTTTGAAGCCCCCCCAGCCTGCGCCGCGCTGCTGCGCTGGGCTGGGGTGCAACAGGTGCAGGAGGTGGACTACCACGCCCTGCGCGAGCGCGATATCGAACGCCTGGCGGACATGGTGGAACAGCATTTGGATACCGGCCTGTTGCGCGAGTTATGCGGGGTTTGAGTGGTGGGAGCGAGCCTGCTCGCGATAGCGCCCGTCACCACACCCCCTTTAAAGGAAAAAGCCCTATGCACCAACTGATCCTCGGCGGCGCCCGTTCCGGCAAAAGCCGCCTGGCGGAAAAACTCGCTGCCGACAGCGCTCTGGCGGTGACCTATATCGCCACCAGCCAAGCCCTTGACGGTGAAATGAGCGCGCGCGTTGCCCATCACCGCGAGCGCCGCCCGGCCCACTGGGGGCTGATCGAAGAACCCCTGGCATTGGCCCGGGTGCTGCGCGACAACGCCCGCGCCGACACTTGCCTGCTGGTCGATTGCCTGACCCTGTGGCTGACCAACCTGCTGATGCAGGACGACCCCGCGCGCCTGGCCCAGGAGCGCGAACACCTGCTCGACTGCCTCGGCGCCTTGCCGGGGCAGATCATTTTCGTCAGCAACGAAACCGGCATGGGCGTGGTGCCTATGGGTGAGCTGACGCGCCGTTATGTCGACGAGGCCGGTTGGCTGCATCAAGCCCTGGCCGAGCGTTGCCAGCGCGTGGTATTGACCGTCGCCGGGCTACCCCTGACGTTGAAAGGAACCCCCTTATGAAGCAATGGTGGCTGAACCCGTGCCGCACCCCCGACGCCCAGGCTCGCGAGCAAGCCCTGGCGCGCCAGCAGCAATTGACCAAGCCGGCCGGCTCCCTGGGCCAGCTCGAAGCGTTGGCGGTGCAGATGGCGGCGCTGCAAGGGCGGCTCAAACCTGCGGCGCAGCAGGTGTGGATCGCGATTTTCGCCGGCGACCACGGGGTGGTGGCCGAGGGCGTGTCCGCCTACCCGCAAGCGGTGACCGGGCAGATGCTGCACAACTTCGTCAGCGGCGGCGCAGCCATCAGCGTGTTGGCGCGGCAACTGGCGGCGCAATTGGAGGTGGTCGACCTAGGCACCATCGACCCGGCGCTGAACCTGCCGGGCGTGCGCCACCTCAACCTGGGGCCGGGCACGGCGAATTTCGCCAAGGCCCCAGCCATGACCGCGGCCCAGGGCCAGCAGGCCCTGGCGGCGGGGCGCGACAGCGTGCTGCGGGCGCGGGCGGCGGGCGCCGAGTTGTGGATTGGTGGCGAAATGGGCATCGGCAACACCACCAGCGCCAGCGCCCTGGCCTGCGCCTTGCTCGATTGCCCGGTGAGCCACTTGGCCGGGCCCGGCACGGGGCTGGACGCGGCGGGGGTCAGCCACAAAGCCGTGGTCATCGAACGGGCCCTGGCCCTGCACGCCGCCCAGCGCGGCGACCCGTTGCAGACCCTCTATAACCTGGGCGGTTTTGAAGTGGCAGCGCTGGTGGGCGCTTACCTGGCCTGCGCCCAGGAAGGCATCGCGGTGCTGGTTGACGGCTTTATCTGTAGCGTCGCGGCCCTGGTGGCCGTGCGCCTGAACCCAGGCTGCCGGCCGTGGTTGCTGTTTGGCCATCGCAGTGCCGAGCCGGGTCATCGCCATGTGCTGCAGGCCTTGCAGGCTGAGCCGTTGCTGGACCTGAGCCTGCGCCTGGGCGAGGGCAGCGGTGCGGCGCTGGCGGTGCCGTTGCTGCGCCTGGCCTGCGACCTGCACGGGCAAATGGCTACCTTCGCCGAAGCCGCCGTGGCGGATCGCCCGGCATGACCTTGCGCCTGGACCTGCTGCGCCACGGCGAAACCGAGCTGGGCGGCGGCTTGCGCGGTAGCCTGGACGACGCCCTGACCGAGCACGGCTGGGCGCAGATGCGCGCGGCGGTGCAGGCCCAGGGGCCGTGGGACCGAGTGCTTAGCTCGCCGCTACAACGCTGCGCCCGTTTCGCCGAAGAACTGGGCGCGCGCCTCGGTGTGCCGGTGGACCTGGAAGCCGATCTGCAAGAACTGCATTTTGGCGCCTGGGAAGGGCGCAGCGCGGCGGCGCTGATGGAAACCGACGCCGAAGGCTTGGGCCTGTTCTGGAGCGACCCTTACGCCTTCACCCCACCCGAGGGCGAGCCGGTGACGCAGTTCGCCGCGCGAGTGCTGGCGGCGGTGCAGCGTTTGCACCGCGCCTACGCCGGGCAGCGGGTGTTGCTGGTCAGCCACGGCGGGGTGATGCGCCTGCTGCTGGCCCGCGCCCGGGGCTTGCCCCGCGAGCAATTGCTTAACGTCGAAGTGGCCCATGGCGCGCTGTTCGCCTTGCGGGTCGAGGCTGACGCTGTGTTGCACGAGGAGGCTTGAGCATGTTGGCGTTCTGGATCGCCCTGCAATTTCTCAGCTGCCTGCCGATCCGCTTGCCGGGCATGCCCGCGCCGCAAGAGTTGGGGCGTTCCCTGCTGTTTTATCCGCTGGTGGGCTTGCTGTTCGGCGCGGTGCTGTGGGGGCTGCACGGGTTGCTGGCGGGTACGCCATTATTGCTGCACGCGGCGCTGTTGCTGGCGGCCTGGGTGGTGCTCAGCGGCGGCTTGCACCTCGATGGCCTGGCCGACAGCGCCGATGCCTGGCTCGGCGGTTTTGGCGACCGGGAGCGCACCCTGGAGATCATGAAAGACCCGCGCAGCGGGCCCATTGCCGTGGTCACCCTGGGGTTGGTGTTGCTGCTCAAGTTCACCGCGTTGGTGGCGTTGATCGAGCAGGGCGGCGCCATGGCCCTGGTGGTGGCGCCGTTGATCGGCCGCAGCGCTTTGCTTGCGCTGTTCCTCACCACCCGCTACGTGCGTGCCGGCGGTTTGGGCCAGGCCCTGGCCGACCACGTGCCGCGCCAGGTCGGCCAGCAGGTGTTGGTGGCCAGTGGTGTGGCGTGTGTGGCGCTGGGCGGTATCCCCGGCGGCTTGGCGGTGCTGCTGGCGGCGCTGCTGTTCGTATGGCTGCGCCGGGTGATGATCCAGCGCCTGGGTGGCACCACGGGCGATACCGCCGGGGCACTGCTGGAGCTGCTGGAAATGGCGGTGCTGGTGGGTTGGGTGCTGTTTTGAACGGGGCGGCGGCGCGGCCGGCGCTGAATCATTTTGTTGCTTTTTGCCTGACTGCGGGTATATACACGCACCATGCTTCCTTCTCAGTGTTTGTGCACCAACCTGCGTCGCGCCGCCCGTGGCGTCAGCAGGCATTACGACGGCGCCCTGGATGGCTTCGGGATCAACGTCGCCCAGTACTCCCTGCTCTGTAACCTGCAACGCCTGGACCAGCCGAGCATTTCCAACCTGGCCCAGGCCATGGGCCTGGACCGCAGCACTTTGGGCCGCAACCTGCGGGTGCTGGAGTGTGATGGCTTGGTGACCCTGGTGGAGGGCGAAGACCAGCGCAACCGCGTCGTGCAACTCACCGAAGCGGGGCGCGAACGACTGGCAGCGGCCCTGCCGGCATGGGAAGCGGCGCAGCAACGCTTGATCGAACGACTGGGCGCAGAAAAACGCGAAACCTTGTTGGCCTTGCTGGACGAACTCGCCTAAGCGATTTTGTTTGTTGATAAACGGGTATATACCCGCGACTGGAGAATAAAAATGACAACGATGTGGCGAACCAGTGGCTGGATTTTGCTGGGCAGCGCGCTGATTTTGGCGCTGTCCTTGGGCGTGCGGCACGGCTTTGGCCTGTTCCTGGCGCCGATGAGCGCCGATTTTGGCTGGGGCCGGGAAGTGTTCGCCTTCGCCATCGCCCTGCAAAACCTCATCTGGGGCCTGACCCAACCCTTCACCGGCGCCCTGGCCGACCGCTTCGGCGCGGCCAAAGTGGTGTTGATCGGCGGCGTGCTGTACGCCGTGGGGCTGATCTGCATGGGCTTGTCCGACTCGGCGCTGACCCTGTCCCTGAGCGCGGGTTTGCTGATTGGCGTGGGCCTGTCGGGCACCTCGTTCTCAGTGATTCTCGGCGTGGTGGGGCGCGCCGTGGCGCCGGAGAAACGCAGCCTGGCCATGGGCATCGCCAGTGCTGCCGGGTCTTTCGGCCAGTTCGCCATGCTCCCCGGCACCCTGGGCCTGATCGGTTGGCTGGGCTGGTCGGCGGCTTTGCTCGTGCTGGGCCTGCTGGTGGCGCTGATCGTGCCGCTGGTGAGCATGCTCAAGGACAAGCCGTTGCCGCTGCTGGGCCATGAACAGACCCTGGGCGAAGCGCTACGCGAGGCGTGTTCCCATTCCGGGTTCTGGCTGCTGGCGGTGGGGTTTTTCGTTTGCGGCTTTCAAGTGGTGTTCATTGGCGTGCACCTGCCGGCCTACCTGGTGGACCAGCACCTGCCCGCCACCACCGGTACCACGGTGCTGGCGCTGATTGGCTTGTTCAATATCTTCGGCACCTACACCGCCGGGTGGTTGGGCGGGCGGATGTCCAAGCCACGCCTGCTCACGGGCCTGTACCTGCTGCGCGCGGTGGTGATCGGCCTGTTCCTGTGGCTGCCGGTAACCCAGGTCAGCGCTTACCTGTTCGGCATGGCCATGGGCTTTTTGTGGTTGTCCACGGTGCCGCTGACCAACGGCACCGTGGCCACACTCTTCGGCGTGCGCAACCTGTCGATGCTTGGCGGCATTGTCTTTCTCTTCCACCAATTGGGCTCGTTCCTCGGTGGCTGGCTAGGCGGCGTGGTGTACGACCGCACGGGCAGTTATGACCTGATCTGGCAGGTGGCGATCCTCCTCAGCCTGCTGGCGGCGGCGCTCAACTGGCCGGTACGCGAGCGCCCGGTGGCGCGCTTGCAGGTCGCGCTATGAAGCGAGTGCTGCGCACCTGTGTGGCTCTGGCCCTGGCGGCGCTGTTGCTGGGCCTGGCCTGGTGGGGCTGGCACCAGGGGGGCCTGGCGTTGATGCAACTGGGCATGGGCGCTTGCTAGAGGCGCGGGAGGGCGAGTAACGTCACCCTCCAACGACTTTTCAAAGGACATTCACCATGCTGATGCGCTGGCTTGCGGTTCCCGCCCTCTTGGCGGCCATGGGCGGCTCGGCCTTGGCGGGGGAATGCGCGCCGCTGTTGCAGGGCTCGCTGCCCAAGTTGCATGCCAAGGAAACCATCGACCTGTGCCAGCGTTTCGCCGGTAAGCCGCTGGTGGTGGTCAACACGGCGAGCTTTTGCGGCTTCGCCCCGCAGTTCAAAGGCCTCGAAGCCTTGTACCAGCGTTACCAGGGCGAGGGGCTTGAAGTGATCGGCGTGCCGTCCAACGACTTCAAGCAAGAAGCCAAGGACGGCGCCGAGACGGCTAAGGTGTGCTACGTCAATTACGGGGTGACCTTCACCATGACCGAGCCGCAGCACGTGCGCGGCGCCGATGCCACCCATCTGTTCAAGGTCCTGGCCGAACAGAGCAGCGCGCCGAAGTGGAATTTCTACAAGTACGTGGTGGACCGCCAGGGCCGGGTAATTGCCAATTTTTCCAGCCTGACCAAGCCGGACAACGCTGAATTCCTCCAGGCCGTGGAGCAGGCCCTGGCCTCCAAACCCTGATCGCCGGCCACGAAAAAGCCCCGCCTCTGTGTAAGAGCGCGGGGCTTTTTTGTACGCGGCGGCCTATCAGAAGCGGTAGGTAGCGCCTACGCCAAAACCGTTGGCCGAGTTCTCATACTTGGCTTTGTAGGATTGGCGGCCGTTGTTGTCGTCGACCCGCACCGATTCTTCACGCAGGTACGAGTACGCCACGTCGATGGTCAGGTCGTCGGTCGGGCTCCAACCAGCGCCGATGCTGAGGATCTTGCGATCGCCAGTGGGGATGCGCGGCGAGCGGTTGGTGTTGTTGGTCGGTGCCTGGTCGAACGACAGGCCGGTGCGCAGCACCCATTGCTTGTTCAACTGGTACGACGCGCCGATGGCGTGGGCCCAGGTGTCGTGCCAGTTCTGTTCTTCGGTGATTTCGCCGAACTGGCCGGCCAATGCGCCGGGTACACCGCTGTTTTCCACGGTGATTTCTTTGAGGCGGCTCCAGCGGGTCCAGGTGGAACCGGCGTAGAGGGTCCACTGGTCGTCCAGGGCGTGGGTCACCGAGAAGTCCACCGACTCTGGGGTTTCAAGGCTCAGGGAGGCGTCGTACTTCTGGCTGGCTTTCTGGCCGATCAGGCCCAGCACGCCGTAGTTGACCTTGGTGTCGCCCTCAAGCTTGTACTTGACCTTGGAGTGGTAGGTCAGGCCCACGCGGGTGCTGTCGGTGGCCTGTACCAGAATGCCCACGTTGTAGCCCAGGGCCACGTCGTCGCCCTTGATCTTGACCTTGCCATCGGGGATGTTCGCGGCGGCCGGGGTCACCGACAGGGCGGACTCCAGGGCACCGGTGATGCGGTTGATGGTCGGGCCGAAACCGATCGACACCTGGTCGTTGAAGGCGTAGCTCACGGTGGGCTGCAAGGTCATGACCTTGACGTCGCTCTTGCTGCCGAAATAACGGCCGGCAAAGCCGCTTTCGTAGTCGGTGACCAGGCCGAATGGGGCATACATGCCCAGGCCGAAGGTCCAGTGGTCGTCGATGGGTTTGACGTAGTAACCCATGGGCACGCCGATGAACGGCACCATGTCGCCCTTGCTGGAGCCGGGGTGGCTGGCGCTGACATCGCTGATATCGGTGTGGGCGTCGAGCAGTGCGATACCGCCGGTGACTTGTTCACGCTTGAGGCGGGACATACCGGCAGGGTTGCCAAAAACGGTGCTGGCGTCGTCAGCGATGGACGAACGCCCGGCAAAACCAGTACCCATGCCACTGATGCTCTGTTCGTTGATGGCAAAGCCACTGGCGAAGACCTGCGTGGACGCCATCATGACGGCAAGGCTAAGGCTGGATTTGAGCATTACTTTTTTCATTATTAGAACTCCGGGAAATCACCGGGGCGGAAATTACCAACATTTTCGCTCAAGCGCTATAGCGCTGTAATGCTTGAGTTAGAGCGGTTTTGTAGGACAATCCGACCATTTTCCCAGCGCGTTCCATGCAATCTTGCAAAACGCCCGATTAGCAGGCGATTTGGCTGGCAGGGGCGATGCAGGTGTGCCAGGCACGGGTGAAATCCCGCAGGCGACCCTGGGGTTGAAACGTCTGACGCCAGATACGGGCCATGCCCAAAAGGTCGCCGGGTTCGGGGAGTACGGCCTGTTGTTCTTCTACCAACAGCCAGGCAATGGCGGTGGCGTAGCGCAGGTTGACCGTTAGCTCCAGGTGCGGGCCGCTGAGGAAGGCATGTTGGCTGGCCAGGCCGCGTACCAGGCTGGCGCGCTCCGGGTCCAGGGCCAGGTAGTGGTCCCACAGGGCGCGGTGGCGGGGTTCGGCGATGCGGTACAGGCCATGGCCGCGGCGGTCGTGCAGGGCGGTGCCGAGGGCCGACTGGCTGGCGGCGATGCCCAGCAGCAGGGTTTCTGCGGTTTGACTGTGGGCCCCGAGGTAAAGCAGGGTCGGACGAATCACGTAGCGGCACAGTTCGCTGGCGGCGATACCCATAAAACCCTCGGAACCGAAAGGTGGGCGGCGATGCCTGATGGCGCTTGGCAGCAGGGAAGGGAGGATCAGGCTCGCCGCAAGCGGATCATGCCGCTTGAGTTGAAGTGTAGTGTCATATTGCGGCTGTAAAGGCCTGTTTTAACAACATTTCTGTCGGCGAGTTATAACCGATATATCTGTTCGATCTTAGTTGTCCAACGATCGGGCAAAGTGTGCAGGCAATAAAAAGCCTCGCTTTGTAAGGCGAGGCTTTTGGGTGTTTCAGCCTTTACGGCGTATCAGGCAACCAGTGCCTGACGGGTACGCTCGATCACGGCCTGCAGCGGCTCGGCGCTGGAGTACTGGTCGGGGTACAGGCGTTCGCTGTGACGGGCGATACCGTGTTCGTTGACCAGCGTGAAGCTGAAACAGCCTTTGCGTGCTGCCATGATGAGGCAGTTCATAGGTGCAAAAGCATTGGTTAGGGTGCGAATGGCATCCTGAGTATGGATTTGAGTCGACATAGTTATTAGGTGTTCCTACAAATGACACGGTTAAGAACCGTGCAACGTTAAAACGTTCCAGTAACGTCGACCACCATTGGTCGAACGAAGAACCCGACTGGAACAAAGCAGCCAGTGGAGAGCGCAATTAATTGGCGCGCTTGGGCTGGCAGGTAGGTACTTAGGAGGGCAGGCAGCACATCAAGGGCAAAGGTTCTGGGCCCAGGGTGAAGATCCTGATCAATTTGCAGGTTGGTTCGGTCAGAGTATGAAAACTTCGCAGCACCCTTTGCAGTTCAAAGGCAGTGTTGGCGTAAGTGATACCTGGAAACCATCGAGGTGGTCGGACCCCGTGTTGTCGGTAGAGGCTTCTCTTTAGGGAAGGTTTACCGGGGGACTGTGCGACCGTAATTGACTTTCAGCTTGGTACTAACGCCGCGGATACTAACGCATTGAATTTGAGAAAGGAAGTGTGATAGGCAAAAAAACTTGCCAGGGTGGGTTTGGCGCGCTTGGCGGGGGTAGCACAAAATTGTTTTTTTGCCTGCACGCCGGCTGGCTGTGCGCTTGTGGTGCGTGGTGGCGGATGGGGGCGGGGATTATCGCCGTGGCGAGCTAAAAAGGGGCGCCGATATAACCGCTTCATGGGTACTTGTGCACAAAAGTTGCGCCGCTTGTCACCGTGCTGTCACCTGGCCCCGCTGCGCCGGTGCTGCCTGCATGGGAAATTTAAGTCAATGAAAAACATCGTTTTTTTTTGCTGGTGAAAAAATCGTCAGTTTGAGCGCGAGCCCCGGCCCGTGGGGGTTTGAGGCGGTTCGGGGGCAGTTGTCCACTGAGTTATCCACAGCTTCTGTGGATTGTCCCAGGCGCTTGCTCTAGCACGGGCGTGCCGCAATTTTTTCAGCTTTACCCGTGGGAAAAAAGGAGTAGAGTGGCGCGCCCTGCGATCTACCCCACAGTGCTTTATGAAGTTTCGCTCAGTATCAAACTCTGTTATCCAGCCACCTAGCGGTGTTACCGAACCTCGCCGTTTCACCTTGCGCGTGGCCGTGTGGCTGCTGGACAACCCGCGCCTGGCCGCCAACTACAGCGTCAAGCACCTGGCCGGCCGTTTGCTCAAGCAACCGGCCCGTGAAGGGGTGGTGATGGCTCAGAGCCGTTTGGGCCAGTTGATGTGCCGCGAATGCGGCAATGCCCGCGACCGCCGCATCGGCCACGACCTGCTGCGCCAGGCCGCCCGCGCCGGCGATGAGCGCGCCCAGCAAGAACTGGCGCAAATCGAAGGCTGAGCTGTCCCTGGCGCCAGGCCTTGGTTAACCTTCGGCTTTTATCCCGATGGCAGGAGTGGCTATGGCTGTGGACTTAATCAGCATCGTGCTGGGGCTGGTGGCCGCCGGGTTGCCGCTGTTGGTGCTGGCCTGGCAGATCCAGCGCCGCGCCGCCAGCGCCCAGGCTGGCCTGGCGTTGCTCGAAGAGCGCCTCAACACCGCGCAACTGGCCCAGGAAGGGCTCAATGCCCAACTCGACGCGGCCCGCGACGAAATCAGCGACCTGGGCCAGGCCAATACCCTCAAACAGGCGGAACTGGCGGCCCTGCGCCGCGAGGTCGAGCTGTTACAGATCGAGCGCGACAATGCCCGCGATGCCGCCCACGCCTGGAACCTGGAACGCGCCGGCAAGGACGCCGAACTGCGCCGCCTCGACGCCCAGGCTGCGGCCCTGGCGGCCGAGTTGCGTGAGCAGCAGGACAGCCATCAGCAACGCCTGACCGATCTGCAAGGCTCGCGGGACGAGTTGCGCGCGCAGTTCGCCGAGTTGGCCGGGAAAATCTTCGACGAGCGCGAGCAACGTTTTGCCGAGACCAGCCAGCAACGCCTGGGGCAATTGCTCGACCCCTTGAAAGAGCGCATCCAGTCCTTTGAAAAGCGCGTCGAGGAAAGCTACCAGGCCGAAGCCCGCGAGCGTTTTTCCCTGGGCAAGGAGCTTGAACGCCTACAACAACTGAACCTGCGGCTGAGTGATGAAGCCACCAACCTGACCCGCGCCCTCAAAGGCCAGAAAACCCAAGGCAACTGGGGCGAGCTGATCCTGGAGCGGGTACTGGAGCACGCCGGGCTGGAGAAGGGCCGCGAGTACCAGACCCAGGTCAGCCTCAAGGGCCCGGACGGCGAGCGCTTTCAACCGGATGTGCTGATCCTCTTGCCGGGCGACAAGCAGGTGGTGGTCGACTCCAAGGTCAGCCTCACTGCGTATCAGCAGTACGTGGCGGCCGACGATGACGGCGTCGGCCAGATTGCCCTCAAGCAGCATGTGCTGTCGTTGCGCAATCACGTCAAAGGCTTGGCCGGCAAGGACTACAAGCGGTTGGAAGGGCTGCACAGCCTGGATTTCGTGTTGCTGTTCGTGCCCATCGAGGCGGCGTTTTCCGCCGCCCTGCAAGCCGAGCCGAACCTGTTCCAGGAGGCGTTCGACCGCAATATCGTGATCGTCAGCCCCACCACCCTGCTGGCCACGTTGCGGGTGATCGACAGCCTGTGGAAGCAGGAACGCCAGAGCCAGAACGCCCGGGAAATCGCCGAGCGCGCCGGGTGGCTGTACGACAAGTTCGTGCTGTTTATCCAGGATCTGGACGAAATTGGCGGGCGTTTACAGCAGTTGGACAAAGCCTACGCCTCGGCGCGCAACAAGCTGACAGAAGGGCGCGGCAACCTGGTCAGCCGTAGCGAACAACTCAAACTGCTCGGCGCCCGCGCCAGCAAAAGCCTGCCGGCCGACCTGCTGGAGCGGGCCATGACCGATGAAGATGGGCAGATGCTGGAGTTGCCGGAGTAGAGCGCGCAGCAGGTTTTTTTGTAGGCCCGAGTTTGTTGTGGGAGCAACTGTATTACCCCTGCCATTCGTCACCGCCACTCAGCGGCCATCGCGAGCAGGCTCGCTCCCACAGAGGAAAGATCAAAATCCCACCCACACCACTGTTCAACTGTGGGAGCGGGCTCTGCTCGCGATGAGGCCGGTACTGCCAAGCCGCCTCTATACAGCCCAACCACCGCCATCGCGGGCAAACCCGTTCCCACAAGGATTAACTCCCCCCGGGTCGCTCAAGCCACCGATCTTTGCCGCCCAGCGGCATAACACCGCCGGTTTTTCGTCTTTGTGTTGGCCCTTGCAATGGGCTGCCAGCGGCCAATCCCCCCGTGGCGCTTGCTCGCGAGGCGTCACAGAGTGAGTTGGTCTGCAAATTGCTTGTGGCTCAGTCAGTACAGCAGTGGGCGGCAAACGTCCGGCATGCAGAGGAACGACTGTGGACAAGTACCTTTATGTGGCAATGACCGGCGCCAGCCAGAATGCCTTGGCGCAGAAGGCTCATGCCAACAACCTGGCGAACATCTCCACCAACGGTTTCCAGCGCGACCTGGAGCAGGCGCGCTCGATGCCGGTGTTCGGCGACAGCTTTCCGGCGCGGGCCTTTGCCCTGACCGAGCGGCCGGCCACGGATTTCAGCGCCGGCTCCCTGGTGGAAACCGGGCGGGACCTGGACGTGGCCGTGAGCGGCAATGGCTGGATCGCCGTGCAGACCCCGGATGGCGGTGAAGGTTATGTGCGCACTGGCAGCCTGAATGTCGACGCCCTGGGTATGTTGCGCGCCGGCAATGGCATGCCGGTGATGGGCAATGGCGGGCCGATTGCCGTGCCGCCCGAGCAGAAGATCGAAGTCGGCCAGGACGGCACCATCAGTATCCGCGCCATGGGTGAAGGCCCGCGGGTGATGGCCGAAGTGGACCGCATCAAGTTGGTCAACCCGGACCTCAAGACCATGACCAAAGGCCTGGACGGTTCGATCCACACCAAGGACGGCCAGCCCGCGCCGGCCGACGCCAACGTGCAATTGGTGTCTGGGTTCCTGGAGTCGAGCAACGTCAATGCGGTTGAGGAAATGACCTCGGTGCTGGCCCTGGCCAAGCAGTTCGAGCTGCACATCAAGATGATGAACACCGCCAAAGAAGACGACCAGGCCATGGCTCGGGTCTTGCAGATCAGCTAATCACCACAACGTCGCGCCGTAAAACAGGCGCACGAGGAGAATCGAATGCTTCCGGCTCTATGGGTTGCCAAAACAGGCCTGTCCGCCCAGGACACCAACCTGACTACCATTTCCAACAACCTGGCCAACGTCTCGACCACGGGTTTCAAACGCGATCGCGCCGAGTTCCAGGACCTGCTCTACCAGATCAAACGCCAGCCTGGCGCCCAGTCGACCCAGGACAGCGAACTGCCGTCGGGCCTGCAAGTGGGTACCGGTGTGCGCATCGTCGGCACGCAGAAGAACTTCAACGCCGGCAGCCTGCAAACCACCGAGCAGCCGCTGGACATGGCCATTAACGGCCGGGGCTTCTTCCAGATCCTGCAACCGGACGGCACCACGGCCTACACCCGTGACGGCACCTTCCACCTGGACTCCAACGGCCAGATCGTTACGGCCAACGGCTACGCGCTGGAGCCGGCCATTGTCGTGCCGGCCGACGCCAAGACCTTCACCGTGGGCCAGGACGGCACCGTGTCCATCACCATCGCCGGCAACCCGGCCGCCCAGGTGATCGGCAACCTGCAGACCGCCGACTTCATCAACCCGGCCGGCCTGCAAGCCGCCGGTGGCAACCTGTTCATGGAAACCGCCGCCAGCGGCGCGCCGCAGATCGGCACCCCGGGCCTGAACGGCTTTGGCCTGACGCTGCAAAACACCCTGGAAACCTCCAACGTCAGCACCGTGGAGGAGATGGTCAACATGATTACCACCCAGCGTGCCTACGAGATGAACTCCAAGGTGATTTCCACCGCCGACCAGATGCTCTCGTTCGTAACGCAGAATCTGTAATCAGTCTTTAAGGCGCCCGTGAGGGGGCCAGCTACACCGTGAGGAAGGGTCATGAATCGGTTTGTGTGTGTGCTTGCATTGAGTGGGGCCGTGGTGCTCGCGGGCTGTGTCGCGCCGCCGCCAAAGCCCAATGACCCTTACTACGCGCCGGTGTTGCCGCGCACCCCTTTGCCTGCGGCGGCCAATAACGGTTCGATCTACCAGGCCGGTTTCGAGCAGAACCTGTATGGCGACCGCAAGGCGTTCCGGGTCGGTGACATCATCACCATCACCCTGAACGAGAAGACCCAGGCCAGCAAAAACGCCAACTCCCAATTGGCCAAGAACAGCAAGACCGGCATTGGCCTGACGTCGCTGTTCGGTGGCGGGCTGAACACCAATAACCCAGTGGGCGGTGGCGATTTGAGCCTGGACGTGGGCTATAGCGGCGACCGCGCCACCAAGGGCGATAGCAAGGCCGGGCAGGGCAACAGCCTGACCGGTTCGATCACCGTGACCGTGGCCGATGTGCTGCCCAACGGCATCATTGCGGTACGCGGCGAGAAGTGGATGACCCTCAACACCGGCGATGAGCTGGTGCGTATAGCCGGGCTGGTGCGTTCCGACGACATCGCTACCGACAACACGGTGTCCTCGACCCGGGTTGCCGACGCGCGCATCACGTACTCGGGCACCGGCTCGTTCGCCGACGCCAGCCAGCCGGGCTGGTTCGACCGGTTCTTCCTCAGCCCGCTGTTCCCTTTCTAGGTGATGAAACGTCTCATGCGCAATTTCAAGCACCTGCTGGCGGCCCTGTTGTTGACGGGCATTCCCTTGGCCGCTCACGCCGAGCGGCTCAAGGACATCGCCAGTATTTCGGGCGTGCGTTCCAACCAATTGATCGGCTATGGCCTGGTGGTGGGGCTCAACGGTACGGGCGACCAGACCACCCAGACCCCGTTTACCCTGCAAACCTTCAACAACATGCTCTCGCAGTTCGGCATCAAGGTGCCGCCGGGCTCGGGCAACGTGCAGTTGAAGAACGTCGCGGCGGTGTCTATCAGTGCCGACCTGCCGGCGTTCGCCAAGCCGGGCCAGCAAGTGGATATCACCGTGTCCTCCATCGGTAACTCCAAGAGCCTGCGCGGCGGCACGCTGCTGATGACGCCGCTCAAGGGCATCGACGGCAACGTCTACGCCATCGCCCAGGGCAACCTGGTGGTGGGCGGGTTCGACGCCGAGGGCCGTGATGGTTCCAAGATCACCGTCAACGTCCCGTCGGCCGGGCGCATCCCGGGCGGTGCTTCGGTGGAGCGTGCGGTGCCCAGTGGTTTCAACCAGGGCAACAGCCTGACGCTGAACCTCAACCGTTCCGACTTCACCACCGCCAAGCGCATCGTCGACAAGATCAACGACATGCTCGGCCCAGGCGTGGCCCAGGCCATCGACGGCGGCTCGATCCGCGTGACCGCGCCCCTGGACCCGAGCCAGCGCGTGGACTACCTGTCGATCCTGGAAAACCTCGAGGTCGATCCGGGCCAAGCGGTGGCCAAGGTCATCATCAATTCGCGTACCGGCACCATTGTTATCGGGCAGAACGTCAAGGTTTCGCCGGCTGCGGTCACCCACGGCAGCTTGACGGTGACCATCACCGAAGACCCCATCGTCAGCCAACCCGGCCCGCTGTCCAACGGCCAGACCGCCGTGGTGCCGCGCTCGCGGGTCAATGCCCAGCAAGAAGCCAAGCCGATGTTCAAGTTCGGCCCGGGCACCACCCTCGATGAGATCGTGCGGGCGGTGAACCAGGTCGGCGCAGCGCCAGGTGACTTGATGGCGATCCTTGAAGCCCTGAAACAGGCCGGCGCCTTGCAAGCCGACCTGATCGTGATTTGAGGCCCAGCCATGGATATTCGTAAGAGCGGTGTGGTGTCGAGCCAGGATTCGGGGGCCTATTCGGACCTCAATCGCTTGAACCAGCTCAAGGTGGGCGACAAGAACAGCGACGGCAACCTGCGCAAGGTGGCCCAGGAATTCGAATCGCTGTTCATCAACGAGATGCTCAAGTCCATGCGCAAGGCCACCGACACTCTGGGCCAGGACAACCCGCTCAACACCGCGGCGGCCAAGCAGTACCAGGAAATGTACGACCAGCAACTGGCGGTCTCGATGTCCCGCGAGGGCGGCGGCATCGGCCTGGCCGATGTGCTGATGCGCCAGATGTCCAAAGAAAAAAACCTCAAGCCCGCCGATGGCTCCGGCCTGATCTCGGGCACCGAGGCCCCGGCCGTTGTGGCGGTGCCCACGCCGATTGCCGCCGGCACCACTGCTGACGGGCCGCTGGGCCGGGTCAATGGCCAGCGGCCGTTGTGGGCCTCGCGCGCCGAGCACACGGTGGCCGCCAGCGGCGAGACGGGCAGCGTGCGCAACGACATGGCGCTGCTCAACCAGCGGCGCCTGGCTTTGCCGCCGAAAATGGCCGATCGCCTGCTGGCCGGGATCGTCCCGTCCGCCAGCGCTGCGGCTCACACCGCGTTGCCGGAGCGCGCCACGGCCGCCGCCGATGGCGTGGTCAAGGGCGACTGGCCAGCGGCGCGCAGCTTCGCCGCGCCTGGGGGGCGTATGCAGGTGTACGGCCGGGCCGTGGCCCAGCCACCGCTGGCGCCGGCGCGCAAGGCGTTCGATTCGGCGGATCAGTTTGTCGCCACCATGTTGCCCATGGCCCAGCAGGCGGCGGATCGCATCGGCATCGACCCACGTTACCTGGTGGCTCAGGCCGCCCTGGAAACCGGTTGGGGCAAGTCGGTCATGCGCCAGCAGGACGGCAGCAGCAGCCACAACCTGTTCGGCATCAAGGCCACGGGCAATTGGAAGGGCGACCAGGCCCGCGCCATCACCAGCGAGTTCCGCAATGGCGCGATGGTCAAGGAGACGGCGGCGTTCCGTTCCTATGACTCCTATCAGGACAGCTTCCACGACCTGGTGACCTTGTTGCAGAGCAACAATCGTTATCAAGAAGTGCTGAAGTCGGCCGATAACCCGGAACAGTTTGTGCGTGAGTTGCAAAAGGCCGGTTATGCCACCGACCCGAACTATGCGAGCAAGATCTCGCAGATTGCCAAGCAGATGAAGAGCTACGAAAACTACGCTTCGGCGAGTGTTACCACGACTTTATAAGGTTTGAGCCATGAGTTTGATCAACATCGGGATGTCTGGGCTCAACGCGAGCCAGTCAGGTTTGGCGACCGTTGGTAATAACATTGCCAACGCCAACACTGCTGGCTACTCGCGCCAGTCGAACGTGCAGGTCAGCTCGGCCTCGAACCAGTTCGGCAACGTCTTCATCGGCAGCGGCACGACCCTTGCCGACGTGCGCCGGATCTACAACTCCTTCCTTGATAGCCAGTTGCAGACCACCACGGCCCTGAGCAGCGACGCCAAGGCGTACCTGGACCAGATCGGCTCCGTGGACAAACTGCTCTCGGACAAGACCACCGGCATCACCACGGCCCTGAGCGGCTTCTTCTCCGCCCTGCAGACTTCGGCGGCCACCCCGGACAACGTCCCGGCCCGGCAATTGCTGCTCACCAGCGCCGAGACCCTGAGCAACCGTTTCAACTCCATCGCCTCGCAGTTGAACCAGCAGAACGAAGGCATCAACAGCCAACTGGGCACCTTGACCAGCCAGGTCAACCAGTTGACCTCGTCCATTGCCGCGCTGAACCTGCAGATCTCGCAGTCGAGCACCGGCGGCAGCGGCCCGGCCAACCTGCTCGATGCCCGTAACGAAGCGGTGCGCTCGCTCAACGAACTGGTGGGCGTCAAGGTTCACGAGCGTGATGGCAGCTACGATATTTCCCTGGGCACCGGCCAGTCCCTGGTATTGGGCAGCATCGCCAATACCTTGTCGGCGACGCCATCGACCAACGATAAGAACCAGTACAACATCTCGATCAACTACGGCCAGACCAGCGCCGACATCACCTCGGTGGTCACCGGCGGCAAGATCGGCGGCTTGGTGCGTTATCGCGATGAAGTGCTGGCGCCGGCCATGAACGACCTGGGCCGCACTGCGATGGTGGTGACCGGGGCGATCAACACCCAGTTGGGCCAGGGCCTGGACGCCAACGGTGAGTTCGGTACGTCGTTGTTCAACAACCTCAACAGCGCCACGGCCATTACCCAGCGCAGCCAGGGTGCTACGACCAACAGCGCCGGCTCCGGCAACCTGAACGTCAGCATCAAGGACACCAGTGCGCTGTCGGTGTTCGACTACAAAGTGACCTTCAGCAGCCCGACGGCCTACAGCGTCACCCGCTCGGACGGCAAGGCCATGGGCTCGTTTGACTCCGCGTTGCCGGCGCCCAACCCGCCGCTGGTGTTCGACGGTGTTTCGTTGGCGCCGGATGGCGCCGGGCCCATGCAGGCCGGTGACAGTTTCACCGTGTCGCCGACCCGCTCGGGCGCCAGCAACATTGGCGTGCAATTGACCGATGCCAACAAATTGGCGTTTGCTGGCCCATTGGTGGCCACCAGCACTGGCAACGATGGCACCGGCATCATGGATGCGCCGTCCTTGACTCTGCCCCTGGACATCTACGGCGGCGCGGACCTGGCGCAACAGCGCATCGGCATCGAACACGCCATGCCGGTCAAGATCGCCTTCGGCAAACCGGACCCGCTCACGGGCACCCAGAGCTACAAGGTGTTCGACTCCAAAGGCGCGGACATCGGCAGTGGCAGCATCATTCCAGGGCAAAAGAACGCGCTGACCATCAACGTACCGATGCGCGATGCAACCGGCGCGCCGATGCTCGATGCCGCCTCGCAGCCACGGACCTTTGCCTTCAACACGGCCATCAGCGGTGCCCCCGCCGACGGCGACGGCTTTACCGTCAAGTTCAACGCCGAAGGTAAGTCGGATAACCGCAACGCCAACGCCATGCTGGAGTTGCAGAACAAGCCCACGGTGGGCATCAGCAACGGCAATGCCGGGTTCAGCATCACCAGCTCTTACAGCCGTTTGGTCGAGCAGGTGGGTGCCAATGCCAGCAAGGCCGGCGTCGACAACGCGGCCAATAACGCCATCCTGACCAGCGCCAAGGCTGCGCGTAACTCGGTGTCCGGGGTCAACCTGGAAGACGAAGCCTCCGATCTGCTCAAGTTCCAGCAGTACTACACGGCGTCGTCGCAAATCATCAAAGCCGCGCAAGAAACCTTCAGCACGCTGATTAACAGTCTTTAAGGGAGTCGTCGACGATGCGCATTTCTACCGCCCAGTATTTTGAGTTCACGGCGAACAAGTATTCCGACAACTTCTCCAACGTGGTCAAGACCCAGGAGCAGGTCACTTCCGGCGTGCGCCTGCAGTCGGCCGCGGATGACCCGGTGGGTGCGGCCAAGTTGCTGCTGCTGCAACAGCAGCAAAACATGCTGACCCAGTACAACGGCAATATCGGCAGCTTGAAGAACAGCCTGGCCAACGAAGAAAGCGTGCTGGTGAGCATCAACGATGCCATTCAGCGTGGCCGTGAGCTGGCGCTCAAGGCCGGTGGTTCGGGCGGTGCGGGTATCAGTGATGCCGATCGCAAGTCGATTGCCGGTGAAATCGGCGAGTTGGAAAAACAGGTCCTGAGCCTGCTCAACACCAAGGATTCCGCGGGCCAGTACATGTTCTCCGGCTCCAAGACGTCGACGCCGCCCTATGTGTTGAACAACGATGGCAGCTACAGCTATCAGGGCGACGAAACCGAGCTGAGCCTGCAAGTGTCGGACACGCTGAAAATCGCCAGCAACGACACCGGCAAAAACATTCTGGAAGTGGCGATCAACTCCGGCCGCACCCAAGTGGTGAAGGACCCGCTGTCGGTCAATGACGACAAGGTGTTGATTTCGGCCGGCCTGATGACCTCCACCAATGCCTATACCAAGAGCTTCGCTTCCGACGAGCCGTACACGGTGCATTTCACCAGCAGCACCCAGTACACCGTGAAAGGGGCCAGCGGGGCGGACGTGACCTCGGAGATTCCGGGCAATGGCCTCTTCGACGCGAAGAAGGAAGGGGCCTCGAGCATTGAGCTGCGTGGCGTGAAGTTCGACATCAGCCTGAACCTCAAGGACACCGATATCGACCCGGATGCGGCCGTCAAGGACCATATCTTCCAGCTTGCGACCAAGCCGGACAGTTTCAACGTCTCGCGCACGCCCAGTAACACCTCCACGGCCCAGGTCACGGGTGCGGCGGTGGATAACAAGGCCGACTATGTGGCCGGGTTCCCCAGTGGCGGCGCGGTCATCAAGTTCACCACGGCCCCGGATTACAAGGTCTACGCCCAGCCTTACGGGCCCGACAGCAAGCCCATTGCCGATGGCACCATGACGGGCAGCTCGATTACGGTCGCGGGCGTCAAGTTCGAGATCAGTGGCGTTCCCGAAAACGGCGACCAATTTGCCGTAGGTTCCGATAGCCACCGCAGCCAGAGCGCACTGGACACCCTGGCGCAGTTGCGCAAGGCCCTGGAAGTGCCCACCGATGGTGACGTATTGGCCCAGGCCAAGCAAAAGGACGCCGTGGATGCCGCCATCTCCAACCTGGCCAACGCCAGCACCCAGGTAGACACCGTGCGCGGCGCTATCGGCTCGCGCCTCAATTCCCTGACCATCCAGGAGACGGAAAACACCAGCCAGACCCTGGCCAACAAAAGCTCCCAATCGGCCATCGTGGACACCGACATCGGCACCGCCTCCATCGACCTGGCGTTCCAGCAGGCGATGCTGCAAGCCTCGCAACTGGCGTTCGTGAAAATCTCCCAGTTGAGCCTGTTCAACAAGCTCTGACCCTTCGCGTGACGCACCACTGCCGGCCGGCCCTGACACCAGGGCTGGCCGGTTTTGTTTTGGGCGTTGCGATACTCACCTCCTCCCAGTGAAAGAGCTTCTGTGTGAGGAGCCTCTGTGGGAGCGGCCGGGCGGTGCTCCGCTCGCCCGCGATTGGGCCGTCATGCACCTCTGGCGGCAGCCGCCCTGCCGCCATCTCCGCTAAGGGCCTGAACAGTCGTAGGCCGATTCCCACTTATCGCGTCCGTTTAGTCTGATTTCTAGCCGGAATCGGCGTCGTTACCATCGCGCCTTGCTTGTTTGCGAGGTTGAAATGATGGAGACACTCCTATGGCGTGAGCTGCTTTCCCAGCGTAACCGCCTGCTGCAACTACACACCGTGCTGACCGATGCCTTGCTGGTGGCGCGGTTTCAGGGCACTGAGACGATCAATCAGGACCTGGCGTTCACCCTCGACTGCCTGAGCCCTGCCGCTTCTCTGGATATCGAGCAATTGCCGGGCACGGCCGTGACCCTGCAACTGGCCCTCAATGATGGCCGCGCCCGCGCGTGGCAGGGGGTGGTGGCACAGGTGCTGGCGCTCGGGGGTGACGGGGCCGTGGCGCGCTATCGATTGCAGGTGGGCAGTTGGCTGGGGTTGCTCAAGCAGCGGCGCAACACCCTGATATTCCAAGGCCTGGATGCCCTGCAAATCACCGCTCGGGTGTTCGCCGATTACCCCTTGGCGCAGTGGCAGGCCCACGTCACCCAGCCGTTGGTGAAGCGGGCACTGTGCACGCAGCACCGTGAGACGGATTTCGACTTCATCTGCCGCGTGTGGTCCGAAGAGGGCTTGAGTTTTTACCTCGACCACGACGCCGAGGGCGGTGCCCGGTTGCTGATTGTCGACAGCCAGCGGCAATGGCCGGCGGGCGTGACCCTGCCTTTTAGCCGCACAGACGCGGCGCAACTCGACCACGGCATTCAGCGTTTCAGCGAGCACCGACAGATCAGCAGCGACAGTACCGTCACCTGCTCGTGGAACGCTGCGCAGTTGCTGGGGGTGAGTGGTAGCGCCCAAGCAACGGCCGACGCAGGCCCGGCGCTGCCGCCGTTGCAGGTGTTCGACGCCGCCCCTG
Organism: Pseudomonas sp. MF08817; assembly: GCF_059862705.1. Classification (NCBI taxonomy): domain Bacteria; kingdom Pseudomonadati; phylum Pseudomonadota; class Gammaproteobacteria; order Pseudomonadales; family Pseudomonadaceae; genus Pseudomonas; species Pseudomonas sp. MF08817. The sequence goes on along the minus strand of NZ_JCBCUY010000007.1, from coordinate 177 downwards.
GCGCTGTGTTCGCTACCGAGCAGCATGCCCAGGGCAGTGCCGAACAGCAGCTGGGCGCACGGCGCCTGCGGGCCCATGACTTTCAGGGTGAAGGCGCGGAGCCTGGGTTGCAGTTGGGGGTGTGTTATGGGCTGCAGGGCCACCCTGAGCTTGGGCCCTTGCAGTTTTTTTGCCGGG
>NZ_JCBCUY010000069.1:0-10142 GCF_059862705.1 Pseudomonas sp. MF08817 | reverse complement strand
ACATGAGCACCAGCGACAGCATCCGCCTCGTCATGGCCGGCACACCCGGCGCGGGCAGCCCGACCATCGCCCCTAAACCAGGCGAAACCGACAAGACCGTCGAGTTCGATATCCCCGCCAGCGCCATCGCCGCCAATATCGGCAACAGCAACCAGAGCTTTACCCTCAAATACGAGGTCACGCGCGCTGGCCAGGTCTCGCCTTCGGGCACGGTGACCGTGACGGTGACACCGCTGCCAACCAGCGAGTTGACCAAAACCACTATCCAGATCAACCAGGCCAGCGGCACCACCCTGGACCTCTCGGCCATCACCAGCGGGGCCACCGTGCGCATTGGGTCATGGCCGTTTATAAGCAACGGGTGCCCAGTGTGGCTGGAAATCAAAGGCACCAAGATGGATGGCACCCCTGCCAGCCTCACGGTCTGGAATGGATGGCCCGCACATACCAACCCCAACTGGATCAGCACAGGACAACACGAACAAGTGGTGGGGTATAAGCCATTCTTCGAGAGCCTCAAGGACGGCTCCCCCGTGGAGATGCACTTCAAGGCGTCATTGACCAGCCAGGGCGACGTTAACCGGGCCATCTGTTTTCCGGTCAAGACCTACACTCTGGTTCCCTTCACCCTGGCGCCTACCCAGATGAACTTGAATGGTATATCCATCAAAATTCCTGCTTGGCCCAGAACCGGGCTGGATTCAATCAACAATACCGCCACACGAGTGCCCACCGGTGGAGCACCGCCGTATAGCTATGCGTCAAGTAACCCCGCAGTTGCTTCCGTAGATGCGCAAGGCAAAGTAACCGGCAACACCAATGGTTTGGCGACGATACAAGTCACTGACGGGATAGGAACTTCTGGTTCGTACCCAGTAGCGGTGACGAATGTTTATCGTCTGCTTGCCCATGAGGCCCCTTTAACCCACCCAAAAGCAGTTGAATGGATGCACTCTCAGCCAAACACCGCACCCGCCGGATGGGAGGCCATTGGCGATATGCTTAGAGTCTATGGCTGCCCATTGCCATCCGTAACTAGAATCTATTGGGTATGTCTTCCGTATGGGCCTGGAGCAGCTCTTTTTTATCATATTGAGAAATGCAACTTAAATTACACTTCTGACTATGTCCAGATCCCCGCATGGTGCATACAACTTATTTAATTAAAAACAACAGAAAAAAGTACAAGTAATCCTACAACCCGATACGCCTGCAGTTTCTTGTTGTATTACTGCAAGTAGGGCGTTTTGCGCAGGGACTTGAGGGTTGTATTAAACCGAGGCAGCGGCTAACCTTCGCCAGCCGCTGCCAAATCAGCGGCCGGGTGTGGAAGCCCGTTGAAGATCTAGGCGCGAAGCGCCCATAGCCGAGTTGGCGCTTTTTTTGCGTCTGCTAGTACGTGTTATGGCAGCTGTGCGCGGGGCACTTTCGGGTGCGCCGGGTTCCTAGATCCCCGGTCTTCCACACCTGCGTACAGTTGCCACCCATCATGTGGAAGTGATGCTGGCAACTCCTTTAATTCTAGGAGCTACCCCATGCACAAAATCACCCCCAATCCCCCGCCCGCCCTCGACGAAGCCGCCATCCGCGCCATCGACCACTACCTAGCGCCCAAGGTCAGCGCACCGCCCTCGCCCCAGCTCTTCACCGTCGCCCCTCACATCGACCCCGAAACCCTGCTGGCCAATGCCTCGGAAACCCTGGCCTGCGCCAATGTCATGGCCAGCGACCTGGCCTTCGAACTCGACGGCTCGCGCCGCCGCGTGGCCCTGGCGATCCAGCAATTGCTGGAGCTGGGGCAGCTGCTGGTAGACCGGGCCCTAGACCAACACCCCACCAACCCCTGACACCCGCGCCCTCTATGAGAGCCTGCCAGCAAGGCGGGCCTTGAGGGCGCCATCGCTGGCAGGCCAGCTCCCACAGAGGCGCCGAGGCTAACGGCGCATCGCTGGTTAGTCAGCGTCCACAAAAAAGGCATCCACCCACCCTCTTTGTGCATGAGCCGGGGGTAGCTAGCGGCTTTGCGGGCGCCGCATACGCCATTTTATTTCCCTGCGCAACTGTCAGATCTGACAGTACCGCTGGTCAGCCGAGGCGCCAGCCATCGAAAAAACCACTACTACTTCAAGTGTCTGAGCCACAGACACCCTGCAAGTCATCAGTGCAGTGCCTTCAAACCGGATTAAGGCTTTTTTGATAGGCCGCGACAGCAGGGCATCCCGAGAAAGCCGCTCAATGCCAGGGGTCCGGACCTATCATGAAATACCCTGCTCGCTTACTGCCCTCACTCGCCACCACCTCCCTGCTCATGCTGTCACCCCACGTTGCCCAAGCTGCGTGCACGCTGACGCCTGGGGCCGGCAACGACAACTTTGTTTGCGACAGCGGCACCAGCGGTGCCCTGACCGACCTGGCGGGCAATAACAGCCTGACGTTCCCCGCCAACGGCACCGGCAGCATCACTGGCAACGTCACCTTCGGCGCGGGCACCGACCGCGTGGAGATGAACTCCGGCGCTATCAACGGCGCCCTGAACATGGGCGATGGCGCCGACTCGCTGGTCATCAACGCCGGCACCATCACCGGCGCCGTGCAGCAGGGCAACGGGGTCGATGACTTCGTCATGAACGGCGGCACCATCGCCTCCCTGGCCCAAGGCGACAGCCGCGACACCTTCAGCATGAGTGGCGGCACCATCACTGGCGCCTTCGAGGACGGCGATACGGCGCGCATGACCGCCGGCACCATCGGTCGCGTGGACATGAAGCTGGACAAGAACCGCTTTGAACTGTTGGGCGGGGAAATCCAGGGCAACCTGGTGACCGGGTTCGACACCGACACCATCATCGTCCAGGGCGGGCGCGTGGGCGGCAACATCAGCGTCAGTGGCGGCGATGACAGCATCAGCGTGCAGGGCGGCGAAGTGGTCGGGGAAATCCGCGCCAGCGCCGGCGATGACAGCTTCGTGTGGAGCGGCGGCCACATCCGCTCGCCCATCCTCATGGGCGAAGGCACCGACACCGCGCTGCTGCGCAACCAGACCGAACTGATCCTCAGCCTGGTGTCGCGCATCGACGGCGGCCCGGACGGCAATACGTTGACGTTCGAGAACACCACGTCCGCCGGAGCCAGCCGCTACATCAACTGGCAAACGGTGAACCTCACCAACGGCAGCCATTTTGACCTCACCGAGCCCTTTATCCTGGCGGCCACCGCGCCCTTCCCCGGCACGTTCAATATCCTCGGGCCGGTCACTACCCTGGCCCCCGTGCAGGGCAGCATCACCTCGCCGGACGGCACGGTGCCGATCACCGTCAACAACGAGGGGATCATCGACATGAGCAGCGGCAACAGCCGCACCAACGACAGCCTCACCGTGCACGGCAACTACGCGGGCAGCGGCGGGCGGTTGTTCGTCAACAGCGTGCTGGCCGGCGACGATGCGCCCAGCGACAAATTGGTGGTGGTCAACGGCACCCTGGGCGGCACCACGCAGATCAGCGTGAGTAACGTCGGCGGCGCCGGGGCCGAAAGCCTGCAAAACGGCATCCAGGTGGTAGAGGCCCAAGGCACCGCCAGCAGCGACCCTTCGGCCTTCAGCCTCAAAGACGGCAGCGTGTCGGCCGGGCCCTACGTGTACTACTTGTTCAAGGGCGGCGTCACCGCCAACACGGGCAACAGTTGGTACTTGCGTTCGGCCATCGTGCCCGTCACACCGCTGCCGGGGGTGGGGCCGGAAGAACCCGGCAATCCTGGCAATCCCGGCAATCCCGGCAATCCCGGCAACCCAGGTAACCCTGGCAACCCCGAAGAGCCCGAAATCACCCTACCGGTCATCGCCCCCGGCTCCCCCCCCGTGCCCGTGGTACTGCCCGGCATGCGCCCCATTCCCCTGTATCGCCCAGAAGTGCCGGTATGGTCGGCGTTGCAACCCGCGGCAAACCTGCTGACCCTCTCGGCCCTGGGCACCTTCCACGAGCGTCAGGGCGAACAACGCCTGCTCACCGAGCACGGTGCCTTTGGCGCAGGCTGGGGCCGGGTGTATGGCAAGCAACTGGACCAGACCTGGGCCGGCACCGTGAACCCGCACCTGGACGGCTCGCTCAAGGGTTTCCAGGTGGGCAATGACCTGTACGGCACCGAGGCCGCATCCGGCATGAGCCAACGGGTCGGCTTCTTCGTCGGCCACACCCAGGTCAAGGGCGATGTGGACGGCTTCAACCAGGGCTTCGAGGGCCGGCGCGCCGGTAAGGTTGACCTGCAAGGCGACAGCTTCGGCCTCTACTGGACCCTGCTCAACCCGCAGCGCGCCTACCTCGATATGGTGCTGATGGGCACACGCCTGGACAACGACAGCCACTCCGACCGCGGCCTCAAGCTCAAGAACCGCGGCCACGCCCTCACCGCGTCGGTGGAGGCCGGCTACCCGATTGCCCTGGGCAAGCAATGGGAGATCGAGCCCCAGGCACAAATCATCCACCAGAAGGTGTCCCTGGACAGCGGCCATGACGGCGTGTCGCGGGTGGAGTTCGACGCCGACAGTGCCTGGACCGGGCGCCTGGGTGCACGCCTCAAGGGCCGCTACGAAGTCAGCGGCCTGCCGGTGGAGCCCTATGTGCGTGCCAACCTGTGGCACACATTCTCCGGCACCAGCAGCGAGACCTACGACAACCGCCACAGCATCAGCAGCCAGCAAAAAGCGTCGTCGGCGGATGTGGGCCTGGGCGTGGTGGTCAGCCTCAGCCGCGCGGTGAGTGTCTACGCCAGCACCGACTACAGCCACGATATCGACAGCACCCAGCAAAAAGGCGTCGCCGCCAACCTGGGCGTGCGCGTCAGTTGGTAGCCCCCTATCGAAAGCCTCTGGAACGGGGCTTTCGACGCTTTTCATCTACAAACAGGCACTTAGGGTTTGCAGCCATTTCAAGGCCTTGGCGGGGCTAAAAAATAATCTTCAAAGCCATGCGCAGTTTCTTGACGCTTTGCCCGCGCTCTTCTTAGCTCAACCTTACTACCCCCGGTATTACCTCCCGGGGCCAGGCCCCCAACACCCGCGCCAGCGGGCCACCGGGCCTTGCCTCATTGAACTCGGTCGCCCCTCATTCGGGGTAGGAGAGACGCCAAAGCGAGAGACTGCATGCGATTGCAAGGTAGACCGCCATGAAAACCTCCTTCACTTCCCACGAGATCACCCTGACCTTCTGCACCCTGTCCACCTCCCTGCTGTTGGCCGCCCCGTTGGCCGCCCGCGCCGAGGGCCCGGCGAATGCCTGGTACGGCCCCGCCGCCCTGCCCACTGGCGAACCGGGCCTGGCCCCCACGTTGCTCATCGATAACGCCAGCACCTGGGAGCGCCTCTACGGCCGCCCCGCCCGGCAGGCCGAAACCGATTACCTGGCCTCGCAGTTCGCCGCCAACCTCCAAGGCCTGCTCAAGGGCCCGGCCCTTTACACCCGCCAAGCCAGCGACGGCAGCACCCAACGCATCGGCCTGCTGGGCGGTGAACGCCAGTTACTGAGCAACGGCAACGGCATCATCACTCGTCGGGCCATGGCCGATCCGCGCCGCGACACCCTCAACGTCCAGGGCCAGAGCCTGGGGGCGTTCTGGAGCCTGACCGGGGCCCAGGGCTGGCACGTTGACCTGAGCGCCAGTGGCGGCCGTGTCAGCGGCTACAGCCGCAACGAACAGGGCCAGCGCCAGGCCACCGAAGGCAACGCGGTGACCCTGTCGGTGGAAGGCGGTTTCCCCATCGGCATCGGCGACAACTGGGTGGTCGAACCCCAAGCCCAATTGATAAACCAACGCATCAGCCTGGGCACGCCCAACGCGGGCAGTGGCAGCCCTTCGTCCACCGCCCAGACGTCCTGGAGCGGCCGGGTCGGCGCCCGCCTGAAGGGGCGCTATGAAGTCAGCGGCCTGCCCCTGGAACCCTACGTGCGCACCAACCTGTGGCACACGGTGTACAGCGGCGACACCCTGACCCTGGACAAGGTCGACAAGATCAGCAGCAGCCGCAAATCCTCCACCGTGGAATTGGGCCTGGGCCTGGTGGCGAAGGTCTCGCCCACCGTCAGCCTGTACGTCAGCGCCGACTACAGCAGCGACGTGGACGACAACGACCTCAATGGCCTGATTGGCAGCCTGGGTGTGCGGATGCGCTGGTGAGCGGCCATCGCGCCTGTAGCAAGCGGGCCTGCCCGCTTGCCACCCCAACAGCGCCGTTACTGCGGGCGCAATACCAGCACCGCCAACGGCGGCAGGTTCAGCGCCAGGGACAGTGCCTGGCCGTGGCTCGGCACGGTTTGGGCCTCGACGCTGCCGCCGTTGCCGTAGTTGGACCCGGCGTAGCGTTCAGCGTCGCTGTTGAGCACTTCGCTCCACTGCCCGCCCAGGGGCACACCGATGCGGTAGCCCTCGCGCGGCACCGGGGTGAAGTTGGCCACCACCAGCAGCGGCCGGTCATCGGCGCTCCAGCGCAACCAGGCGTAAACGCTGTTGATCGCATCATCGCCCACCAACCACTGGAAGCCCTGGGGCAGATGATCCTGCTGGTGCAGCTCAGGCGCCTCGCGGTAGAGGCGGTTGAGGTCACCCACCAGTTGCTGCACGCCCCGGTGCTCGGGGTATTGCAGCAAGTACCAGTCCAGTTGCTGGTCGTGGTTCCACTCGCGCCACTGGCCAAACTCGCAGCCCATGAACAACAGCTTCTTGCCCGGGTGAGTCCACATGAAACTCAGGTAGGCGCGCAGGTTGGCGAATTTCTGCCAGCGGTCGCCCGGCATCTTGTCGATCAGCGAATGCTTGCCGTGCACCACCTCGTCATGGGAGATGGGCAGGATGAAACGCTCGGACCAGGCGTACACCAGGCCAAAACTCAACTCGTTGTGGTGATGGCCGCGGTACACCGGGTCTTGCTGGATGTAATGCAGCGAATCGTGCATCCAGCCCATGTTCCATTTGTAGGCAAAGCCCAGGCCGCCCTGCTGGGTGTCCTGGCTGACCCCGGGCCAAGCCGTGGACTCTTCGGCGATCACCAGCGCCCCTGGCGCCTCCAGGGCCACCACGTCGTTGAGGTGGCGCACAAAATCGATGGCTTCCAGGTTCTCGCGCCCGCCGTGGCGGTTGGGCACCCACTCGCCGGCCTTGCGCGAATAGTCGCGGTAGAGCATCGAGGCCACCGCATCCACCCGCAGCCCATCGACATGGAAATGCTTGAGCCAGTGCAACGCCGAGGCCAGCATGAAACCGTGCACTTCGGTGCGGCCCAGGTTGTAGATCAGCGTGTCCCAGTCCTGGTGGAAGCCCTCCAGCGGGTTGCCGTACTCGTAGAGCGCGGTGCCGTCGAACTGCGCCAAGCCGTGGGCATCGGTGGGGAAATGGGCCGGCACCCAATCGAGAATCACCCCGATCCCGGCCATGTGGCAGGCATTGACGAACCCGGCGAAATCCTGGGGCGAACCGAAACGCGCACTGGGCGCGAACTGGGACAGCGGCTGATAGCCCCAGGAGCCGCCAAAGGGGTGCTCCATGATCGGCATCAGCTCCACATGGGTGAAGCCCAGCTCCAGCACATAGGGGATCAGCCGCTCGGCCAATTCGCCCCAGCCATATTGGCGGGCCACTTCCCCCAGGTCATCGACCTCGCACTGCCAGGAACCGACGTGCAATTCGTAGATCGACAGCGGCGCCGTCACCGCTTGCGCCGCGCCGCGGGCCTGCATCCAGGCATCGTCTTGCCAGGCCATCGCCAGTTTGGGGGCGACCTTGGAGGCGGTGTCCGGTGGCAGCGTGGTGGCCAGCGCCACGGGGTCAGCCTTGAGCGGCAGGATGCCGTTGGCGCCGAGAATTTCGTATTTGTAGGCCTCGCCGGCCTGCAACCGGGGGATGAAAATCTCCCACACGCCGCTGGGGTGGCGCAGGCGCATGGGGTGGCGGCGGCCGTCCCACACATTGAAATCGCCCACCACCGACACTCGCCGCGCATTCGGCGCCCACACGGCGAAGCGCACGCCGTCGATGCCATCCACCTGGGTCAGTTGCGCCCCCAGGCAAGCGCTCAAGTCACGGTGGTTGCCCTCGGCGAACAGGTACAAATCCATCTCCCCTAGCAACGGGCCAAAGCTGTAGGGGTCTTCGCTGGTCTGCTCGCCACCGGGCCACTGGATACGCAGCCGATAGCGCCCCGGGCTGGGCAGATGGCCGACGAACAGGCCCGGCACGCGGCTGGCCGGCAAATCCGCGAGCACCTCGTCGCTGTCGCTGGCCAGCACCTGCACTGCCAGGGCATCGGGCAGGAACGCACGGATCACCTGCCCGCCCGCGCCATCGTCGTGAGGCCCCAGGATGGCAAAAGGGTCGGCATGCTCAGCCCGCACCAACGCCTCGATGTCCTTGGCCGTCGGCAACCACTTGCCCACGGATTGCCCCTGATCCCTGCTCGACACACTCATACCTGCACTCCGCTGTTCTGGGTCTTGAAGAAAGAGGAAAACCAGCTGCCACAAGGAACCCGGCAAGGTTAGCCGCTCACCCGCGATCTGCCTGCCCGTCCCCATGCAACGCCCGGGCCGTAACCCCACGGCCCGCGTGCGCACCATCATGCGCGCCGCCCTCGGCTCGTGGCGCACCGTCCTGGTGCCGCCGCCGATTAAGTTCCGAACCACAGCCCGCGGCAAAGTTCAGGCAAATATCGGCCAGCACCTGCACAAAAAACCTGAGCAAAACCCGCCGCCGCGCAGTCCACCGCAAAACCACCGCAGGAGAACCGCCCATGAACATCCCCATCCCCGCCGAAACTCCCGACCCCAACATCGACGACCCGACCCTGCCAATCCCCGACCCCGAGCCCATCCCGGAACAAGACCCACCGCCGCCCCAACAGCCCCCCGTGGGCGACCCACCGCCGCAGGAGCCGCCGGTGCGGGTGTAAAGCGAACTCACTCACCAGCACGCCACAACAGGATGATGACCAAAAGCCAGCATCCTGTTGCGCACCATAACCGTTCGTCGAGTTTCGACGAAGATTTAGCCCACCCAACTGCAAGTAAAAATCCAGAAAAAAGAAAAAACCTACAGAGTCTTGCTCACAATAACGACAGATACCTGCACACTTGGAAATACGCCTTCCCCGATTGAATAATCTGCGCTAAAAAAACAGCACTCGCCAACGTAAGACAAGTGCATTTTATATGTGATCTTATTCCTACAGACCGAGATAATCGCCGAACTTGCCACTGACCCGTTCAGCAACTAAATAAGGAATGTCACCTAGAGCCTAGAATTTAAGTGACATAAGAAAACCCCGAACTGAAAAATTGAACTGGAAGCAAGATCATGAGCAACTCAACTCTTGGCGATGTGCTGTTCAACTTTAACGAGAAACATAATTCAGGTGCCGGCGCCTATATGGCGGGAGGCACAGGTAGCGCCGGAGGCTGTGGTGGAAGTGGCGGCTGTGGCGGGGGCGGAGGCTGTTCAGGGGGCAGCGGAGGTTGTGGTGGATGCGGTGGTCACAACGCCGCACACAATGACGCAACTGAGCCTGAGAAAAAATAAACAATAGAGCCATAAAGGTTTTTCCGGATGATCCGGAAAAACCTTAAGGAGTCTGCATCATGCGTTTATCCATGAGCAACTATGACATCCTGAACCTAACGCATGACGCATTGGTCGTCTCGGACAGAGGGATTTCAAAAATCAGTTCACCGCCCTTACTGAACGCACTCTCCCGTTTAAAAAACTATTCCACCATCACACGATCGGAACTGGATGAAATACTCACAGAAAATGGCCTTAACCCGGAGACCGCCTATACATTTTTGGAATCCGCCATCAGCATCAGACCGGCCTACGCGCCGCACTTTGAAAAAGTGTTCATCATCCACGACTGGAAAGGCGCTATCGATTTGGAAAAGCTCCTCAGGGAAGAAATAAAAACCCCACTGGAGTTTCACAAACTACCGTTCACGCCGAGCGCCGAGACGATTGAACCAAATAAAAAATACTATATCCTGGCGGCCGCAAAAACTGAGTGCAACACCTGACCTTTCCGGTACGGTGCTGCCACTATGTCCTATCACGAACTCAGTATCCCCGAACGTGCGACCCTTCAACTCGGCCTTGCCCAAGGTTTCAGCCAG
>NZ_JCBCUY010000068.1:0-10216 GCF_059862705.1 Pseudomonas sp. MF08817 | reverse complement strand
TCGCAGTGGTTGCCGTTGAAATAGCATCACCATAATGGTGACGCGCTCCTGGGTACTCAGGTGGTTGTATTGGGTAGACATGGCAACACCTTACATCAGGCGTTGCACTTGCTCCTTGAGACCGCCGGGCTTTCCGGAGAATTCGCCTCATTAGAGTTCGATATGCAATCGTCAAGCCTGAAAATCAATGTCATCAGTTCCAGGCCACACCCCTATGCACACAACACTATTTACGCGGCAATCACCGTGCAGGACAGAAACGACTTCCTCCTCTTTCACAAAGATATGCCCGGCATTGATACGGTTATCTCCAGCGACGAAATCGCCATTGGCTCCGGATATAAAGTTACTCTTTTTCATCAAGAACCAACACGGTTGGTCAGTACGCCCACAGTACACCCCATCATCAATAAACAATTGCCGACCAATGTATTCGAAATCACACAACAAGGGCTGCGCAACACCAGCCTGAACAATGACCCTGGGGATAACCTCAAAGCCGAAATTGAAAAAACCGCCAATAGCCTGCGCCAGGCCTCACACTTACTGCTGCATCTTGACCTGCCCGTGCGAGATGATCTCTATACCGCAATCGATACATTCACCACATCCGAACGTTTGTCGTTACTTGAACAATACGCTGACTTATGGCCTTCCTACGCAGACACCGGCGGCCCAGTAGTTCCGGGCGGTTATTTCACCTGGCGACAACCGGGCCTCGGCAATCACACATCAGTAAATATCAGTATCGACACCAATGCCGAAACGATCAGTATTGAAACAATAGCGCGCGCGCCACATTCTTATTTGATAGCGATCTATATAGCGGTATGGGTGCGCACCGAAAAAGGGGAAGTTTTGCATTGTCAGGAGTTGCGCGGCGACGCTCTCCCACAAGCGGTTAATGTCACCCTCCCCTTCCAAAAGGGATACACGGTGAGTGTTCTGCACTTGGAGCCGACCCGTAGCGAGTTGATAAATACCGACACTCAAGTCCGATTTGCGGTCAAGCAAATCCATACTGTTCGCGCCATGGGGGACGGAAAACTTCAACTTTGAAGCGTTAGTACGGGTTCAGCAGGGCCATGGGCTGTACCCGGGGCGAGCATAAAACCCTGCAACTGGCGGACGGCAGCCAAGTGCTGCTCCACAAGGCCAGCGCACTGAACATCGCGTTTTCGTCGGTAGAGCGCCGCATCAGGTTGCCGGACCTCATCACCACCGCCAAGGGCAGCGACCCGCGCCCCTTTGTCGTGCAAACCCCACACAGCACCGCAGGGCTTCGCCCCCTCCCACAGGTAAGGCGCGGCACGGTTCAACCGCGCGTGCGCAGCCACTGCATAAAGCCCTTGCGCGGTGCAGCCTTGGGCACTTCTTTAATCAGGGCCTGGGCGCTGTGCAAACGGTGGTCGAGCATCGCTTGCATGGCTTCGCCGATGTCGCGGCGGGCGTCGAGGCAGGGTTTGAGGTAGGCCTTTTCGATGCGGTAGAGGGTGCAGAAGGTCATGGCAATGAAGTCGGCAGGCACGCCTTCGCCCTCGAGGATGCCGGCTTCGCCGATCACCTCCCCCGGGCCCATGCGCCCGGCCTCGAACGGGGTGCCGTCGCGGCGCAGCACCACCGAGACCACGCCCGACTCGATGATGAACAAGTGGTCGCTGACCTCGCCGCTGGGCAGGATCGTATCGCCGGCGCGGAAGGTGTGCAGGGCCATGTTCTGGCTGAAGGTGTCTTTTTCATCCTGGCGCAGGGTGGAGAAAATGTTCGAGCGTTCCAGCAGTTGCCGTGGCCGCGACAGGCCCGGCGCAGGCGCGTCCGCTTCGGTGGACAAGAGGCTCACGCCGCTGGCCTGCAAATGCCGGTAGGCCAAGTCGAAGAGCAGGTTGCGCACCTCGCGCTTTTGCCCCATGGCGGCGACAAAGCCGCTGATCTCGTACTCCATGCCACTGCTGCTGGCGCTTTTGAGGGCGACGCTGGGCGCCGGTCTGCCGAGTAACTGGCGGCACCCCTGCATCGCCCGTTCGAGGGCTTCGATTACCGTTTGCGGGCGCGCGTGGGGGCTCACTTGCAGGCTGATGGACAGGCCATGCACGTCGCTGGGGCGGCTGAAGTTGATGATCTTGGCCTTGGCGGCCAGGGAGTTGGGGATCACCGCCATGCTGCCCTGGGCGGTTTGCAGGCGCGTGGCGCGCCAATCGATGTCCACGACCCGGCCTTCGGTGCCGTCGATGGAGATCCAGTCATCGATTTGGTAGGGCTTGGTGGTGTTGAGCACGATGCCGGAGAACACGTCACTGAGGGTGCTTTGCAGCGCCAGGCCGACGATGATCGCCACCGCGCCCGAGGTGGCCAGCACGCCTTTGACCGGCAGGTCGAGCACGTAGGCCATGGCGGCGATGATGGCAATCAGGAATATCACCGCGCCGAGCAAATCCTGGAGCAAGCGCCCGGTGTGGCCGACGCGCTGCAACATCAGGGCGCCGAGCAACACGGTGAGGGTGCGGGCACCGTACAGCCACCAGCCAATCAGCAGCCCAGTGGCGGCCACGTGCAAGGCCACGTTATCGGCCCTGGGCGCCGGTTGCATGGGGCTCAGGCCTTCGTTGAACAGTAGGACGCTGAACAAGGCGAAAATCCCCAGGCGCACCGCCAGTTTCCACTGGCTACCCCCGGCGGAAATCAACCGCCACAACAGCAGGTCGACCAGGATCAGGCACAAGGCGATTAGCAGCGGGTGATCGGTGAGCAAGGCAGGCATCAAACGGCTCCAGGGCGGCAATGACGCGAAGATCGCACACATTGGCGAGCAACCCCAGAGCCGTGTGAGAGTGGGCTCGCCCGCTCCCACACGTGGGGCGTTTACTTGCCGTTGGTCAGGGTGTTGTAGCTGGTCATCAGGTTGCGGTAGTCGGGGATGTGGTTGGAGAACAGGGTGCCCAGGCCCTCCACATCGTTGCGCCAGTCGCGGTGCAGTTCGCACGCCAGGCCAAACCAGGTCATCAGTTGCGCGCCGGAGGACGACATGCGGTCCCAGGCCGATTGGCGGGTCAGTTCGTTGAACGTGCCCGAGGCGTCGGTGACCACGAACACCTCAAAGCCTTCGGCCAGGGCCGACAGGGCCGGGAACGCCACGCAGACCTCGGTCACCACGCCCGCGATAATCAGTTGCTTCTTGCCGGTGGCCTTGATCGCCTTGACGAAATCCTCGTTGTCCCAGGCGTTGATCTGGCCCGGGCGGGCGATGTACGGCGCATCCGGGAACAGAGCCTTGAGCTCGGGCACCAGGGGGCCGTTGGGGCCGGTCTCGAAACTGGTGGTGAGGATGGTCGGCAGTTTGAAGTACTTGGCCAGGTCGGCCAGGGCCAGGACGTTGTTCTTGAAACGGTCCGGGTCGATGTCCCGTACCAGCGACAGCAGGCCGGCTTGATGGTCCACCAACAGAACGGCGGCGTTGTCTTTGTCCAGGCGCTTGTAAGAGGTAGTCATTGCAGTAGTCCTCGCGAGGTAAAAGTACCGGCGGCATGCCGGCACCGGGGTGTCTGGATCAGCGCTGGGAGTCCAGCACTTCGTGATCGGTGGCCACTTGCTGGGCCTTGAGGTAGCTCTCGATCAGCAACTGGTAGTGCGGCATGGCCTGGGCATAGACCGCGGCCCATGCCTGCGCATCGGGGCGGTTCCACGAACCTTGCAGCTCAGAGAGCGTAGCCATGATGTCGATCGGCACCACCCCGGCCTGGGCCAAACGGGCGATGGTCAGATCGGTGGCCAAGGTGGAATGGTTGCCCGAGGCATCGACCACGGCGAACACCTTGTAGCCTTCATGCACGGCGGCAATGGCGGGAAACGCCAGGCACACGCTGGTCAGGGTGCCGGCGATCACCAGGGTTTTCTTGCCGGTGGCCTTGACCGCCGCGTGGAACTGGGGGTTGTCCCAGGCGTTGATTTCACCTTTGCGCGCCACGTATTGGGCGTGGGGCGCCTCTTGGTGGATCTCGGGGATCAGCGGCCCGTTCGGCCCCTGGGGCACCGAAGCGGTGGTGATGACCGGCATCTTCAACAAGGTGGCGGCCTTGGCCAGTGCGATGGCGTTGGCGCGCAGTTGCGGTACGTCCATGTCCTTGACGATCTGGAACAGGCCACTCTGGTGGTCGATCAGCAGCATCGCCGTGTCGTTGGGGTCGATGGTGGGCTTGAGGCCGTTGAAATTGGCCGCGTGGGTCGTGGTGTTCATCAGCGTTTCCTCTTTTCTGTGGGCAACAGCCGTCCCTGGCCGGTGTCATGGCCTGCCGATCCTGAGCAGGGTTGCGGGGTTGCGCTTAGGGGTGCATCTGGCCAAAACGGCCGGATTGGAAGTCGGCGAAAGCCTGGTGGATTTCTGCCTCGCTGTTCATCACGAACGGGCCGTGGCCGACGATGGGTTCGTCGATCGGCTCGCCGCTGAGCAACAGCACCACCGCATCGCTACTGGCCTCCAGGGCCAACTGGTCGCCGACGCGCTCGAACAGGGCCAACTGGCCTTCGCGCACTAACTCCAGGCCATTGACCTGCACCGTGCCGCGCAGCACCACCAACGCGGTATTGCGCCCTTCGTGCAGGTCCAGGGTGACCGCTTTGTCGGCAGTGAGGCGCAGGTCCCAAACATCGATTGGGGTGAAGGTGCGCGCCGGCCCGGTGCGGCCGTCGAACTCACCGGCGATCAAACGCAGGCTGCCGGCACCGTCCTTGAGGGCAAGGGTGGGAATGTCGCCGTCGAGAATGGTCTGGTAGCCGGGCTCGGCCATTTTGTCCGTGGCCGGCAGGTTGACCCACAACTGCACCATTTCCAGGGTGCCGCCGCGTTGAGCGAAGGCTTCGGAATGGAATTCCTCGTGCAGGATCCCTGACGCGGCAGTCATCCACTGCACATCGCCCGGGCCAATGATGCCGCCGGCGCCGGTGGAGTCGCGGTGCTCCACTTCGCCTTTGTAGACGATGGTCACGGTTTCAAAACCGCGGTGCGGGTGTTGGCCGACGCCACGGCGCTGGCTGGTGGGGGTGAATTCGGCTGGGCCGGCGTGGTCCAGCAGCAGGAATGGGCTGATGTGCTTGCCCAGGTTGTCGTAGGAAAACAGGGTACGAACCGGGAAACCATCGCCCACCCAATGGCCTCGTGGGCTGGTGTAGATACCGATGATGTTTTTCATGGTGCCTCCAAAAAGGGGTGAGTGACGCGATGGACAAAGGTTAATTGCGTCACCTTTGCTGCGCTAGACTGCGAAAATTACTCTTAGCGTTCTATTTGGAGAACGATGGTGGAAGACCTCAACACCCTCTACTACTTCACCGAAGTGGTCGAACACGGAGGCTTCGCCGCCGCCGGACGGGCGCTGGACATGCCCAAGTCCAAGCTCAGCCGACGCATCGCCCAGCTTGAAGAACGCCTGGGGGTGCGCCTGATCCACCGCAACAGCCGGCATTGTTCGCTGACGGAAATCGGCCAGGCTTACTACCAGCGTTGCCTGGCCATGCGCGTGGAAGCCGAAGCCGCCGCCGAGGTGATCGAACGCAACCGCGCCGAACCCCAGGGCCTGGTGCGCATCAGCTGCCCCACGGCACTGCTCAACACCTGGGTGGGGCCGATGCTCAGCCGCTACATGGTCAAGTACCCGCGGGTGGAGGTATTCATCGAGAGCACCAACCGCCGCGTGGACTTGCTTCACGAGGGCTTCGACATCGCCCTGCGGGTGCGTTTCCCGCCCCTGGACAGCACTGACATGGTGATGAAAGTGCTGGGCAACAGCACCCAATGCCTGGTGGGCAGCCCCCTGTTTCTGGAGCAACTGTCGTCGCCCGCCTCCCCTGCCGACCTTAGCGGCCTGCCGAGCCTGCACTGGGGCGCCGCGCAACGGGAATACCACTGGGAACTCTACGGCCCGCAGGACGCCAGCGCGGTGATTCGCCATCACCCACGCCTGGTCACCGATGACCTGATCGCCCTGCGCACCGCCGTGCTGGCGGGTATCGGCATCGTCCATTTGCCCCAGGTGGTGGTGCGCGACGACCTCGCGGCCGGCACCCTGGTGCAACTGGTGCCGGGCTGGGCGCCCAAGTGCGGCATCGTCCATGCGATCTTCCCTTCGCGCCGTGGCCTGCTGCCGTCGGTGCGTAGCCTGATCGACTTTCTCGGCGAAGAGTTCACCCATGCCGATATTGCTTAAATACGCTCGCAGTAGCCTGGCGTGCCAGCGCTGGCGGCGAATGGCTCGCTCCCACTTGAAGAATTGACCTCACGCCTGGGCTTGGAGGTAGCGATCCAGGCGCGCCATGGCCTGTTGCAGGTCAGCCACCGCCAGGGCCAGAGCGGGGTTGTCCTGGGTGGCGGTGGCTTCCAGTTGTTCGCAGCAGGCCATCAGCCGCCGCGCCTTGACGATACGCGCACCGCCCTTGATGCGGTGGGCCAGCTCCCGCAGGCCCGGCAGGTCGCGCGCCGCGTAGAGGGTGCCCAGGTTCAGCAGGTCCTGGCGGTTGCTCGACGCTAGGTCATCGAGCAAGTGTTCGATCAGGCTGCGGTCGGCGCCGACATACTGCTCCAGGCTCGACAGGTCAATTTCCGGCGCCTCTTCGGGCTCGGGCTCCGCCACCGCCGCCTCCACCGACACCCGCGCCAGGCGCACGCGCAGGTCTGCCAGGAGGATGGGCTTGAACAGACAATCGTCCATGCCTGCCTCCATACAGCGGATTTTTTCCTGGGCCTGGGCATTGGCGGTGAAGCCGAAGATCAGCCCCGGCGCCCGGCCCCGGGCCTGCTCTTCGTGGCGCAAGGCGCGGGTCAGGTCGTAGCCATCCATCTGCGGCATATGGCAATCGGTAATCACGACATCGAAGGGGTGCGCGCGCCACAGTTCCAGGCCCTGCTCGCCGTCCTCGGCGAGCATCACGCGATGGCCCAGGTAGGCCAACTGACGTGACAGCAGCAGGCGATTGGCCGGGTAGTCGTCCACCACCAGGATGCTCAGGGACGGTCCCGCCGCTGCTGGCTCAACGACCGCTGGCGGTGTTTCGTCCAAGGGTTGCAAGGCCGGCACGTCGAGGCTGACATCGATGCGCGTGCCCTTGCCCACGACACTGTGCAATTGCAGGCGCCCGCCCATCATTTCGCACAGCGAACGGCTTATCACCAGGCCCAGGCCCGAGCCGCTGCGAGCTGACTGTGTGTGGTTGCCGGCCTGGGTGAACGGGCTGAACAGCCGCTGCTGGTCCTGAGCGCTGATGCCCACCCCGGTGTCCTCCACCCGCAGGGCAATAGCCACGTGGTCGGGGCTCGCGGTCGGCTCGATGCGGGTGCTCAGGCGCACCTCGCCGCTGTGGGTGAACTTGATGGCGTTGCTCAGCAGGTTGGACACGACCTGCTTGAACCGCAGCGGGTCGATCAGCACTTCGCGGTCGCTGCGCGGGTCGATGTCCAGCACCAGGCGCAGGTGTTTGTCCCGCGCCAGGCCCTCGAACACCCGGGCCACGGCCTCCACCAATTGGCGCAGGTTGGCGCGTTCGGGGGTGAGGGTCAGGTGCCCCGATTCGATGCGCGCCACATCCAGAATGTCGCCGATCAAATCGAGCAAGTCATGGGCGGCGCCCGACGCCACTTCAATGGCAAAGCCATCGCTCTGGCCCTGCTCGGCTTTTTTCGCCGCCAGCTCCAGCATGCCAATCAAGGCAATCAGCAGTGCTTTTGGTAGAAAATGCTATCATTCCGTATCTGCGAAGGATCAGCGCACCTATGAGCACCGTAACCCCTCTGCCTCGGGCCTTTTCAGAGGTCTTTCAAGGCGACGACAGGATCAACGTATACAGCTACATCCGCTTTTCATCCAAGGCCCAAAAGCTTGGATTCAGTGAGATGAGGCAGATTGATCAACTGAACCGCTTTTTCGAGCACTACCCACAGGCTCGACAGGTTGAGCGGTATGAAGACCTCGGCGTCTCAGCATTCAAGGGAAAAAACCTGAAATCCGGCCAGTTGGCCCGGTTTGTGGAAAGGATCAAGGCCAAAGAGATCCTACCTAATGCCCTTTTGCTGGTCGAATCCTTCGACCGAATCAGCCGAATGGGCGGCTATGACGCCCTTGAACTGATAATTTCCATCATCCAGGCCGACTGCGCCATTTACACACTTTTTGATAATCGCCTTTATTCTCGCCGCAAAACCGACAGCAGCGCCGACATAAGCCTGATCCAAAATATTCTTGAACGGGCGAATGATGAGAGTCGTTCAAAATCAGATCGCATCTCGGACGCCAAGGCACGAAATTTATTGAAAGGTGAAAACGGCGGCATCATCACGAAGCGCTGCCCGTTTTGGATCACCTTTACAGACGGGAAGTTCGTCTTAAATGAACACGCTCAGGCCATCACCCGTGCCGTTGAACTTTGCTTTGATATGGGCTTTCAAGCAATTGCAAAGACGCTGAATGATGAGATCCATCCAAAAAAATACACGGAAAGTATAGTCGGAAAATTTCTCCGGCAGCCAGCAATCTATGGTTCGTTCATTGCTATGGAGTGGGACGAGTTTGGGAAGCCAGTGCAGTTAAAGAAAGAAATTAAGGGCTATTACCCTGCTGTTATCACAGAGGCTGAATTTCATCGGATCAGCGCAAAACTTCAAGAGCGACAAGATCCAAAATTGGCAGGGCGCAAGGCAGCAGAGTTTAGAAATATTCTACGAGGATTGGTTTACTGCGTTTGCGGATCTGGCTTTCGCTATCACGCTCAGAAAAGTGGCTATGTTGATCTTGTCTGCTCCGCATCACTTACTGGACGATGCTCAGCAGCAAAGCCCGGAAAAGGCGTTAGATACCGCTATGCACGATTAGAGGAGATCTTTCTGGCCTATCAGGCTAAAATTCCTTTTCACAGAATTATTGCGAAAACAGAAGATATTCAAGCGCTGGAAAAAGCCCATGGTGAAATTTCAGGCTTATTGATCCAAAAAGAAAAAGCGCTGGCTAACAATTTTTCAATCTTAGAAAAAGCATCGGAAGGTGCACAAAAATACGTTCTAACCAGAATCGAAGAAGTGAGCCAAGAACTCGACCAGATTAAAGCCAAAGAACAGGAAATCAGCCACAGAATTAGCACTCTACACCTTGCGAGCAAATCGACTATTAATGTCATGGAGATTTATAAACTCCTACTGACCGAACATGGTCGAATGAGAGTGAATAATTTCCTCCAAGGCCAATCCGTAAAGTTAATAGTCATCCCAATTCAGAAAAAATATTTCTACATAGATATCTTTCTTGGTGATGAGCACGTTGATCGAGTCTACGTAACCCCAGATGGATACACGGCGGAAAATAAGCCAAGCGCCTAAATCGTTATCCAGCCCTAAAACGCACCCAAGCAAGCTTGGGCACCTTTTAGGGCTTCGCTCAGAAGCAAAGCAGCACGGACATATCCGTGCAGGCTGGACAAATCCAGCCCAAAGCAAAACCTGACAAGTCAGGTTCAGCCGAACAAGTCCGGCTAAAAGCAAAAACAGACCGAGATCCATTTTTGGAATGTTAAACTGATTAAGTCCGCATAAGGTTAACCCGTTGGGCTTACCACCACACTTAACTTCGTTAAGACGCTTCGCTTGCGGTAGTAAGCACGGGTTCCTTGCCGGAATGGCAGAAGCAAAAGCAGCGCGGACTCCAAAATTAACCATCAACATGAGGATAAAATGAATGGCAAAAAAATAACTTCAATGATTTTCAAAACACTGAACTATACAAACGAGATCAAAAAGAAATCCACTAACGGGCATGGTGGCCGTCGCCAGTTGTTCAAAAGTTTGCGCCATTCTCTGCGCATACCAGCAAGCCAGCCCAAGAAGCTGGAATGGTTCGATGAACAATCCCACTTAAATCTAATCTGGCTACCAGAAACCGGAACGATAAAACTCGACGATTATCCGAAGGAAAAGAGGGAAGAGCTTCTTGCCAAAATAACCGATGAGGCGGAAGCGCCCACACTGGTTAAGAACGGCAGGGCCGAATTGTTGGAGGCGCGCACCAAGCTAAAAAACAAAGTCAAGAATGCCAGTAAAAAAGAAACTGACGAAGGTAGCATGGCGGTCTCAAGGAGCAAGTGCAACAGTCAGTTAACTTTTCTGCACTTGCTAAGCGAACGCAATCCCGCTTCCAAAACATCATCATCAATGGACGTCTGACCGAACCGAGCCGATCTGCTTGCA
>NZ_JCBCUY010000067.1:0-10907 GCF_059862705.1 Pseudomonas sp. MF08817 | reverse complement strand
GGCTGAAACCTTGGGCAAGGCCGAGTTGAAGGGTCGCACGTTCGGGGATACTGAGTTCGTGATAGGACATAGTGGCAGCACCGTACCGGAAAGGTCAGGTGTTGCACTCAGTTTTTGCGGCCGCCCATCCTTGCTTTCCCCTTCCTCATACTCAACAGTCCTCACCGTAGCTTGGATACTCGGATACAATGTACGGAACTGCTCCGTGGATACTGAGGGATTTCCATCAAGCCACTTACTCATAGCCACACTATCAACATACATTCGACTGTTATCAAAATACTTCTGCAACGTTGATAGTTTAGACCTGATCTCAATAGCATCCGCTTCGATCAGGTATTCAATTCTATTAAGCTTTTTCCCAAGAAGAGTTAAAATGTCACGCCTAATTTCAGCTGCCTGGGAGGCATTTGTTACTACCTCATACATTTTCTCAAGAGTTACCTCATCCAGAGACTCAACAATATAACTTGCTATCTGTGGAGAGTCGCTCAGCAAATCATCAATAAAATTTATTATTGATCCGTTATAATATGACTTTACATAGGATATAAAATCCGTGCGAAACTCAAAATCGACATCAGGATCAATAGATTTCTTGCGAAAGAGTGCCAAGGACAACACTGCAATAATATTTTGGCTTCCCTCTGGAGCAATACCATATATAGAACGCATTTCCGACTCAGTCAAAAGACTTTCCAAGCCGGAAGTGTTCTCAAAAATGTATTTTATATCATATTCATTTAACGCCAACAAATTAACTCGTTGAGCTATGAAATTCATAAAAAGAAAAGTACGGTAAAACGAATCCATCCTGACATTAGGAACCGAACTTATAAAGGCACCATCTGATTGAAGCAAAATGCTTTTATCAAAATCCGAACCATCTAAAGCGTCTTCGCTACTACTTACAATCTCACTTAACAATCTAGCACTAATAACACGATCCAGCTTATTTCTAAACCTTGTCAAATGAGTACGCTCTAAGAAAGCAGCCGAAACTCTGTATAAATCTAAGGTACTTTCTGAACCTCCTTCATGCTTCAGCGCGTAATGCGAGGTGACAAGCAAATCATCATCACCGCTACAAGCATCTGCGATTAATATATTGATACCGCCCAACACCTCGGGTAGCAACCGCTTCCTTAATTCAGTTACTTGCGGCAAGAACTCACTTTCAAGATTCAACAAAATCATAATAGCGAGAAGCGTGTCAATTAATGATGATTCTGTAGCTCGCAGCAAAAAACCCGACAAGTCGTTGCTATTCAACGGTGTGGGGATAAAATTACTTAACGAATAGGACTTTCTGATATCCCCATCAACTTTCCCTACAAGCCCGCTCACTCTTCTCTGGGCAATCAAGAACAAAGATATTCTCGGACTTAAATTCTCGAGGGCGCTAAAATGAAATCCTGGCTTCTCGCGATGACCGATCTCCTCTTCAATTACACTTATTTTTGCTAATTGAGGAGGAGAGAACTTTCTAGTACTTCTCAGGTAAGCCAGCTTATAAGATAAATAGTTAGAAGCGCCATGAGCAATACTTAGCTGATGGATAATTTCTAGCGCTTCGTCCGTATCAAGAAGTTCTACCCGCCCTAGTGGAAGCATTAGCTTCAATGCCTCCAATGACTCTAACACCATCGCATTTACATACCCGGCGGTGTACCTTATTTCGTCTTTCCAGTCCACTGCAGAAAATCTTGTAAATCTAAAGAGATCCGCGCTCGTTTTTTTTCCATTGTCACCTAAAAGACCGTCCCTACCCTTAAGAAGAGCCCCAATAACCATCATATCGTTGGCAGTGTTAGCTTTACGTACAGCATCAATCTCAGCTCGACTTTTCAATTCCTGAGAAATATAGCCGCGCACGAGATTTCTTTTTTTCAGAGATCCGACACTTGAAATTAATCGATGGACCTGAGGCGACCGACCCGAATTAGAGAACTTAAGCTTTCGAGACATAAATTTCCGCTCCTGCGTTTATAATTCTACTTACCAACCGCGTCACCTGAAGGCTTCGACGATTGAGTCTTCTTCCCCCCCCCAAACACTAGATCGGATGGGTGACCCTCTGCATCACTTCCCAATACCTAGTTATATTGTCGAATCCAGTTTCCTAGCGGGACAATAACCGCCCGAGATTTCGCATTTCAACCTGTTTTTTGTTAATTCAACGAAGATGGCCACAGGCGGCAACCGGCACGGCAGACAATCATTTAGTTATGTTGTAACGGATATAAATTAGACGTTAGGCGAATTGTGTAAGCCTGCCATGAAATTGATGGGCTCCAAGGGAGCTGCTTGTTACACCAAATGAGCCAGTAACACATGTCCCTAGCGACTTAAAAGATCCGTGTTACAGTAGAAATACTCAATAAATACAATGCTTTAGCGATTCCCGTTACACCGGTAACCTACGTAACACGCGTTTTTATAAGAGTCATTCCCCAGCTCCCCGGAAGCATTATCTCCTCCAGCGAAGAAAAGGAGCAGCCTTCAATAGGCGCCGGGGTCCATAGGGTTTCCACCGGACACGGGGTCGGAAACCCGCCGGACTTCGTTAGCGGACAGGTGCCCAGCTTAGTGAACAGGTGAACCGGGTGAACACACAGTTCACCAGTGCAATTGCACAAGATGATGGGAGGTGGCCAGGGACCCTGAGCATTTCTGAATGACACGGGGCACAAAACCCGCGCGATCTTGGTAGTGGCTGATTTTTCTACATTGGTTGACAGGTTGACTCGGTTGACGGCCCAAGGTGTCCATAATCATCAACACGAAATGCCATCGTTACCGCTGCGGTAACGATGGCCTTTTTTCAGCAGAATTCTTTCAATTTCAACGCCTGAAATTTCAGTAACTTTGAAATCCTTCCACTAACGCAGTCCTGCGGGTTTCCGACCCCGTGTAGTAGAGAAACTCCCAGGGTCCCCCAGCGACTTCTAGTCCGTTCAGACTTTCGATGGTAGTTCGTTGCCCTTCACCGTTTGTCGTATGTGCATAGCGGATTATGGATCTAGGTCTTGTAGCGGCGTTACGCCATACTCGACTGTAGGCAGGCATCGTTTCTAGCTGGGGAGGGATCGAATGAAGATGAAATTGATGTTTACGTTGCTGGGAGTCGGCGCGTTGCTGAGCGCCGCCGGCTGCGCTAATGGATACAGAGAGTTTTACACCCCCGCAGCAGGTGCGACCCCTGAAGCTATCTCGGCCACTCGGGCGTCAGCGCCGCCGCCATTACCTGCTATAGAGCGTGCACCGTTTGGCAATACAGACGCGCTCCTGGCTGAGTATGGAAAACGAGGATTCTTGGTAATCGGTGAGTCCAGCTTTAACACCGGCAAACGCGTTTCGGATGACGACGCTCTGAAACAAGGTCAAGCGGTAGGAGCAGATTTGGTTCTAGTATTTCTGCCGCAATACACCGGATCAGTGACCTCCAGCGTGCCGATCACAACACCGACGACGAATACTTCCTACACCACAGCTAATGCCACCGCATATGGACCAGGCGGCCCTGTCTCGGCTTACGGTAACGCGACAACAACGACATACGGGAGCAACACGACGTACGTTCCCATTACAGTTAACCGTTCTGATTACGGCGCGATTTACTTTGTGAAAGGTCGTTTTCGAATAGGCGCATTCGTCCGCAACCTAAATGACCTCGAGCGGCAGTTACTACAGACGAATCAAGGTGTGGTGGTAATGACAATCGTCAATGACAGCCCGGCTTACAAGGCGGATATCCTCCCAGGCGACATGATCATTGCAATGGATGGGGAACGGGTTACCAATCAGGAAGGGTTTACCCGTATGGCAGCGGAGAGGAAGGGACGCATGATTAACTTTTCGCTCGTTCGACAAGGACGTGTCATAGAGAAAAATGTGCAAGCAGGCAATTAATAGCTTCACGAAACGCTATTCCTGACGGTGCCGTATCCCGTGTTGTACCTCAGAAAGGTTTGCCCCCTGCGAAGCCAATGTTGCAGGGTTCCAAGGACAGGTCAGACGATCCGGGCTACCAGGCCGAATGCATTTCGTGAGCTACGATGTTCAGTGCTGCTGACATATCGGTTAACTCCTCCCACGAAAGGACGTCCCAATGGAAATGGTTCGCGTGAACTCACGTGCGATGACAGCTGTAGGTTACGACCCGGCGACCAACCGAATGAAGATCACCTTCAAGCAAGGAAAAACGTACGACTTTTGCCGCGTACCATTGAACGTGTATCAAGGGCTGATCAACGCACCGTCAAAAGGGGGCTATTTCGACAGAGTGATAAAGGATCGTTACCAATGCTGAACGAGCCGCACATACCAGGCCTCTCAGTGGAGGAGTGACTGAATGGATTGCATGGAATCACTGAAACTCTTCATACTGCCCCCAGCAATGGCGAGCATGTATCCCTAGATGTATCCCTAGAAAGCAAACCTCGCTGGAGGCCTTGAGTTTACTGGAGCGCTACAGTCTCCCTCGGGCACCAAACATTAAAAAGACCTTGAAATTCAAGGTCTTTTTTTTGCCTGTAAAAAAGTGGCCGTTAAGGGCCACGCAGGCATGCGGAGGACTTTGCACCATGGAAGCGACGCTGGAGACCGTAGCGCTTTATTCACTCAAGTTGGCGTATGAGGTGGAAGGCTCCAGTCCAATCCTGCGGGACGACCCGGCCATGGATCGCTATCAGCGCGAGGTGTTCGGCTTGTTGGTGCGTCAAGCGGACGTTGAGGCCATTCAATTCAAATTGGGCGAGTGCCTGGGCTTGGCGTGCGGCGCGTTGGGCGGTGTCATGGGGCGTGAGCTGCAAAGGCTACGCGCCGAAGTTCATAGCGCACAGACCCTGGAAGCGCTCAATGCGCCGCTGATGGAACTCAAGGGTTACCTCAACGACATCCTGTGACAGGCCTTTAATACACAGCTGCTGGGCGCTGAGCCGCAGGCGCGCCTCGCCGTGTTCGGGTGGTCGATACAACATCCAGAAACATCAAGCCAATTGCCATCACTCCCCTCATCTGCTTGCATCCGCCGCTTCAAAAATCTGTCGGTTCAGGAATCAATCGATGAAAACCTTGGTAGTAGGCGCGAGCAAAGGATTGGGCAGGGCTCTGGTAGAGGGGCTTGGTGAGGCGGGAGACACGCTGATCGGTGTCTCACGTACGCGCCCGCAAGACCTGGCGAGTAAAACGGGTGTGCAGTTGCGCTGGATCGAAGCGGATTTGGCTGAGCCGGCGCACGCGGTGCGGGCCATCGAACACGCGGTGGCCGAGGAAGGCCTGGATACGCTGATCTACAACCTGGGAATTTGGGAAGACCAGGCCTTTGATGAGGCCTACGACTTTCTGCAAGACCGCGACGAGCAACTGGAGGCCATTGTCGGTTGCAACATCACCGCGCCCATCCTGCTTATCAAACGCTTGCTGCCGAGCCTGCTCAAAAGCCCCAACCCACGGGTGATCTTCACTGGCTCCACCTCTGGCCTGCCCCAGAGCGGGCGCCCGGAGGTCACTTTCACCGCGTCCAAGTTCGCCCTGCGCGGCATGGCCGACGCCTTGCGCGAAGGCTACCGGGAGCAACGCCTTGGCGTGACGTGCCTGAACCTGGGCTACCTCAATACCCAAGACCCGTTGAGCACACCGCGTGCTGTGGCCGAGCAGCGCGGTGATGGCCAGCTGATCCCGGTGCATGACGTGGTGCAGGTGGTGCGCATGGTCTTGAGCCTGTCCTCGGCCAGTTTCGTGCGGGAGCTGACCTTGCCCGCGATGCTCGACGAACGCTTCTGACCCCATGAAGTCGCGAACCTGACGCCAGCCAGGTTCGCCCCACGCCTGTGCAAACGCCGGCAAGCAGGCCAATCGGTCTCGATTGCTTCCTCAAAGCAGCCCTGAGGGCGGAAGAAAAACAACAAGGTCGCCGGCCAAAAAGCACCGATTAAAGTCGATTACTGCATTCACATTATTAATGAAGGTTATTTGGACCTAATTAATGGAAATTTATCCATAGCAAACCAATAAACATTAAAAACACAATTCAGCCCCCATGCCTCCCCGCCTAACCTTTAGCTATCAATCCGGGAGGTATTTTCATGCTCATCTTCTTCAAATCCATGGTCATCGGGCTTTGCATCGCAGCTCCGGTCGGCCCCATTGGCCTGCTATGCATCCAGCGCAGCCTGAGCCAGGGCTGGCGCGCCGGTTTCGCCACGGGGCTGGGTGCGGCAACCGCCGACTCGATCTACGGCTTCATCGGCGCCTTGGGCATCACCGCCATCATCGCCACGCTTATCAGTTGGAAGCCTTGGCTGTGCATTTTCGGCGGGTTGTTCCTGGCCTATATCGGTTACCAGATCATCCGTTCCAAAACCGCCGCCACCGTGCTGCCGGGCGAGCGCGCCAATATGTTCAAGGCGTATTCGAGCACGTTGTTCCTGACCCTCTCCAACCCCATGACCATCCTTTCGTTCATTGCCATTTTCGCGGCGATGAGTGATGGCATGGTCAACAGCCAGCACTCGGTGGCATCGATGGTGACGGGCATCTTCCTCGGCTCCGCGGCATGGTGGCTGGGCCTGAGCGGTTTCTCGTCGGTGTTCAAGAGCCGCATCCAGGCCTCGCGGCTCAAGTTGATTAACTACCTGTCTGGCTCGACCATCACCGCCCTGGGCGCCTATCAAGTGGTGACGGGCGTGATGCTGGCCACCGCAGCCGCCTAGATCACCCGCGGCGGTTGCCCTGCTTGAAGTCCACATAGGCGCGCAAGCGGCTGACCGCCCGCTCAATCTGCTCCAAAGAAGCATTGCTGAATGACAGGCGCACCTGGGTGCTCGCCCCGTTCATCAGCGAGAACAGCGACGTGGGAAACACGATGACCTTGAACTGGTTGGCACACTCGCACATTTGCAGGTAGCCAAAGGCGAACGGTAATTGCACGTTGATGAAAAAACCGCCCGCCGGGCGGTTCCAGGTCACGCGTTGTTCAACACCCAGGCTGTAGGGAAACTCATGTTCCAGGCAATCGATCATGGTGTTTCTTTTTTGCTGGTAGGCCAACACCCGAGGCTGGTTCAAGGCCTTCAAGGAATACTGATGTTCAATCAACAGCCCCGCCACCACTGCTTGGCACAGCGCCGGCGTGTTGACCGTGACCAGGCTCTTGGCCTTGCAGAGCTGGGTGCTGAACGGCTTCACGCCCTCCCCCTCGGGCGCGACCACATAGCCCATGCGTAACCCTGGGAAAATCGACTTGGCAAAAGAGCCCAGGTAGAACACGCGGCGGCTCTCAAGGGCCTTGAGTGCGGGGACCTTGCTGCCCTCATACCTGAAGTAGCTATAGGCATTGTCTTCGAGGATGAAAAAATCCAGCTCCTCGGCCAGCGCCAGCAGCTCCTTTCGCTCTGCCAGCCCCAGGCAATCGGAGGTGGGGTTGCTGAAGTCGGGGATCACATACAAAGCCTTTATCTTGTCTCCCGCCGACTCGATCGCCCGGGCCAGCAGGCGCAATGCTGTCGGGTCTAGGAAGATGTCCATGGCCACCGGTACGACCCTGATGCCCAGCAACTTGGCGATGCCGGTAATGCCGCAAAACACCGGGTCGGGCACCAGTAACACGCCACCGTCATCGAATACCGACAACAGGGTCAGCGTCGCCGCTTCCTGAAACCCCAGGCACACCACAATGTTGTCGGCATTTTCAACGCTGATGTCCTCATCCTTGTACAAGTAGCGGGCCAGGATGGGGTTGATGATCCCGCCGGTTTTGCCGTACTGGCACAGCGTGGTCGCCAGGGATTGGTCCGTGTCGGCCAGGTATTGGGTAAAGCGCGCCAGCCCCTTATGGATCAGCGACGGGTCGCAGTACTCGTCGTCGGGGCGGCCGGAGGCCAGGGAAATGGCCTCCGGGTTTTCGCTGGAGAGGGTATTGAGCAGATGGATGACGTTGAGGGTCGGGTCATCGAACACCGAAGGGTGGAATGAATGGGTCAATCTGGCGCTCTCCAAAAAAACGACGAGCCCCAGAGTCGATACCGACCATTCAAGGCACTGCGTGTGGGTTTACTTTTTTGGGGGGGCGGCCCTGCTCGCGATGACAGCCCTGGCTGCAAGGACGCTATCGCGAGCAGGCTCGCTCCCACACGGGTTGTGATTTCATGGGTCGGCAAAGTACTAAGCCGGGTTAAGTACTCCCTCCTGCGCCACCCGTTTTTCCGTTGTTTGGAAGGCTTGCAGCAAATCCTGCTTGAGGTCTTCCACAGCCTCCAGTCCAAAGCACAAGCGCACCAGCCCCTTGCCAATACCCATGTCGGCCTTTTCCTGCTCGCTCATTGAGGCGTGGCTGCCGCTGAACGGTTGCGCCACCATCGACGTCACGCAGGCCATGCCCGTGCCGGTGCCAAACCACTTGAGGGCGCCGGTGAAGGTTTTGTAGAAGGGCACCAGGTCGGGGCGGATATCGACGAACACGATGCCGCCATATCCGGTCAGTTGCTGGCCATCGATGCGCGGGTAGTAGACGTGTTCGACAAAGGGCAGGGTTTGCAGGTAGCTGAGCATGCTGACCGTTGTCGCGCTGTGCTTTTCCATGCGCAAGTTGAAGGTCTGCATGCTGCGGCGTAGCAGCCACGCACTATTGGGCGTCAGGATCGAACCGGAATAGAAGCGCCCCTCCAGCAGCCGCGCGTGAAGCGCCTCGTTGTCCACCAGCACCAACCCACCCATCACATCGCTATGGCCGGAGAAGTACTTGGTGGCGCTGTACAACGAAATATCGGCGCCAAAGTGCAGCGGCTTCTGGAAGATCGGCGTGGCCCAGGTGTTGTCCACCACCACCAGCGCCTCGGGGTTGATGCGCTTGACCGCCGTGCTGACGGCCTGGATGTCGATGTCCTTGAGGAAGGGATTGGTGGGCGTTTCAAACACCACCATGTCCACGTTTGCCGGCAACGTTTCCAGGCCACTGGCAGTGGTCAGGTCCAGCACGGTCAGTTGCGCACCGATGCGCGCGGCATAGCGCTGGAACAACTTGTAGGAGCAACCGTAGATGTACTTGTTAATAACCAGCGAGCCGCCGGGCTTGAGCAACTCCAGCACCATGTAGATGGCGCTCATCCCCGTGGCGTAGGCCAGGGCATATTCACTGCCCTCCAGGGCCGCCACCACTTGCTCCAGTTCCGTCACGTTGGGGTTGGCCTTGCGCGAATAGAAAAACGCCGAGTCCGCACTGAAGGCACTGCATTGATAAATGGGCGTGACGGAAGGCAGCGCATCCCGGTCGTCGACCCGCATATGAAGGATCTCAGTGGAAATACTCATGCCTTGTGCACCATTTTGATGACTTGCTCATACATGTTCTGCTTGCCCTCATAACCGATGGTGGGCGTGATGTCGTTTTGCGAAATACCGATTTCCTCAATGGACTCGGTGGGGAAATGCGCGCGGTCGAACACTTCGTGCAAGTTGGAATTGACCCCTTGCGGCAGCCAGACTTCCGGCCCGGTTTCATCGACCCGTGCCTTGGCGATGATGAAGCGGTAGCTTTCGTGGGGCCGCAAGGTGAGGGTTTTCCAGGCACTGCTCTGGCCGTCGTTGTAGTTGCGCCGCAGGTAGACCGTTTGCTCGAAATCCTGGGTATTGAGCAGTTGGGCGTGCAGGGAAACGATATCGCCGTGCCACTCGAATTTGCGTTTTTCGTAGCTCGTCAGCGCCTCTTCGCGCAGCTCCACCACCTTGTTCGCCTTCGGCGCCTCAAGCATGCGAAAGTGCGCGTCATGCCCGCAGGACGTGCAGCACCCATGGCTGTCCAGGCCCAGGATCTCGGCGTTCAGACCATAGCGGGTCACCAGCAGTGCGTTGCACTTGTTGCAACTGGTGTTGGTGCCATCGACGTCGTTCACGTTGCCCAGGTACACGTGCTCAACCCCCATGCCCCGGGCGATGTCCCGCGCCTTGAGCAGGCGATCCACGGGGGTACGGATGCTGTTGCTCATTTTGTAGTCGGGGTGGAAGCGCACAAAGTGCAGGGGCACGTTCGGGCCCAATTCATCCAGCACCCACTGGCTGATCTTGCGGGCGGTGTCTTCGTCGTCACTGATATCGGTGACCATCAAGGTGCTGACTTCTACGTACTTGCCGGCGTCGTAGACTTTCTTGATTCCCGCCAACACCGGCTCGACCCACCCGGTGGTGACTTTGCGGTAGTACTCGGGGGAAATGGACTTGAGGGAAATCGAGAAGATATCGATCACCGGCAGCAGTTCGTCGATGGCTTCTTCGCTGATAAAAAACGCCGACTTGTACAGGTTTATCAGGCCTGCTTCCTTAGCCAACTTGGCGGTATCGAGAATGAATTCGTGCCACACCACAGGGTCGTTGTAAGTCCAGGAAATCACCCGGATACCGTGCTGGAGCGCGGTTTCCACCACTTGTTCGGGGGTGTAGTAGTACACGTCCTTGTCGGTCACGTACTTGGCCTGGGAGGTCTTCCAGTTGTGGCAGTAACCGCAGTTGAGCATGCAGCCGATATTGCCCAGGGACAGGATTCGTTCGCCAGGAGCAAAGTGGAACACCGCCTCGGTCTCGATGGTTTCTTCCGTGCTGTGTACACCCTTGCCGTAGTTCAAGGTCACCAAGCGGCCGCCGCGGTTGCCGCGCACTTTGCAGAAACCGACCTTGCCTTCCTGGATCACACAATTGCGCGGTGACAAGTGGCACTTCACCGCCCCGCCCGGAAGTATCTCTTCCAACATGGCGGGGGTGCTGTCCAGGGTCCAGTTCTTACCTTCCTGAATTCATAGAATAAGTGCAACGTTTGAAACGATAGGCAGAGAGTCAGCCACCGGTAGAATCCAGGCTCTCACACCGAAGGATTCAAGCGCAGATGACTACGCATTACCGGCAGCTGACTCAGG
>NZ_JCBCUY010000066.1:0-10928 GCF_059862705.1 Pseudomonas sp. MF08817 | reverse complement strand
CGTGACCGGCTGTTTCGGAACAGGCGGAAAATCGGTCACGTTGTTAGCGAAATGAGCGGTCACGCGTTAGCGAAATGGTCGGTCACGATGTACCGAAACGGGCGGTCACGATAGGCCGAAATACGCATGATGTTCGCCGGGCTGGGCCTGGGCCTACTGGCTAAAGGTCCGCTCATTTTGGTGCTTATGGGCACGCCAGCATTCGTGTGGGTGGTTCTCTATAAAGAGTGGGGGCGAGTGCTGATACTTCCCTGGATCGGCGGCCTTGTCCTAATGCTCGGTATATCCTTGCCCTGGTATATCGCGGCCGAAATGAAAACGCCGGGGTTCATGCAATACTTTTTCGTTGGTGAACACTGGAGTCGTTACGTCGTCAGCAACTGGGCTGGAGACCTCTATGGCAGCGCTCATGCCAAGCCATACGGCACCATCTGGATTCAGCTCGGTTTGTCGCTATTGCCATGGGCTTTCTTTCTTCCTCTGCTGATTCGCAAGCGCGGATCAATGCAGCGATTCGAGGCCTACCTCTGGCTCTGGGCGCTGGCAACTCCCATATTCTTTACATTCGCCGGTAACATTCTGTGGACCTACCTGCTTCCATCTCTACCAGCCTGGGCCATGTTGTTGTCTGGACGGATCTGCGATGCAGGCCCGAAGACCACTTGGGCTGCCGCTACGAGCGCTGTAGTACTCCCAATCGTAGGTGCGGGGATCATCATTGCAGGGGTAATGGAGCAGCGACCTCAGAACCAGCGAGATGTGGTTGAAGCCTGGAGTGATTTGCAGTCAGCTCAGTCGGCTCCGCTGATCTACCCTGGCCGTCGCTCGTATTCGTCGGAGTTCTACAGCAGCGGGAAGTCAGAGAACATTCAGGATCCTGCTAAGTGGCCACGTGATAGCTCGTTCTACCTATCCAGGCGCCTGCGTGACAGCAACGCTGAACTGCCTGTCAACCTGAGCTGCGTCAAGATCACCGAAGTAAACGCCAGCCAGCTAATGCTGTGTCGTTGGAAGGACGCTCAGCAAAGTAACAACGGATTGGCTGGAGAAATTGATGCGGGAGCGTCTCGTACGGACGAAGGCTAAATTCCAGACACAAAAAAGCCAGGTTGTACCCTGGCTTTTTTGTAAATTGCTTTCGTCATTTAGAGTCCTGTTTAACCGCCGATTAATTATCGGCTTGTTCCTTACCATCCTTGCTTTCTTTCTTTTGCTCTTGAGCGACTTGCTGTTTGTTCTGATCCGAAGAGTCATCGCTCCATAGGCGAGCCTGTTCAGTTCGAAAGTTTTCATTGAACTGTTTCGCTCTCTCGTAGCCGCCTTCGGCATAAGCGACACCCGTGAGACCAAGCAGCAGGCTGCCAATAGCGATCGATTTGACAAATTTCATTGTGAGCCTCGGTTTTTACTAGGTCCGCCTGATTAGCGGCCTTTGTTGGTTTGTAGTTTAGGAACGCGAAGCTAACGACAAGGTGAGTCAATAATTACAATTCCGTAATTTTGGCGGCCGGGATGATGCGTTAAATCTGCAAATCTGGAAGGATCATGTCTATCTCGGCATTGCTGAGGGCGATGTTAAATTTTCCCTAAAATTACAATTTTGATATCTACTTAAATAATCAGTGCGGCTTTCGGCCGCTCTCGGAGATAGCCATGAATGACATAGAGCCCTGGGCGGTTGCGATCGGTGATTTTCGTCGAAGCACTGAAAAGCTCACTGTCCAAATTGATGAGCTGACCGCTCAGACACGTACCTGCAGCGCCGTGCTGGAGAAGTCGAACGACCTTGTGGAGCAGGTCGATACTGTCGGCCGGCAGATACAAGATGAGGTGCGGAAGGCCGAGAAAGCTTGGTCGAATGCCGAAGAGGTCGCTTTGCGAGCTGCGGCAGAGGCATATTCCGCCGCGTGTCGGGGAGTCGACACGGCCATTAAACCGCTAATCGCGGAGCTTTCTACAGCGACTAAGGCTGCCAATATCTCCATTCTGGAGCTCAAGCGTGCCCCGGTTTTGGCCAAACGTTATGTGATGGTCGTGGCAACAGCGTTCTTCATCCTGGGGTTGATCAGTGTCTACACGACGATGCGTTTTATAGACACTGCTGCCAGCGTAAGCGCTCAGGAAAGGGTGAACGCGCAGTATTTCACCCAACTGTGGAGGAATGCCAATCCAGAGGAGCAGAGGATCATAAAGTCGGTGATTTTGCGATCGCCCATGGAGCCTGTGGTCCTCAGGCACTGATGCTTGCACACAAAAAAGCCCGTCAATTGACGGGCTTATGCATGTCTGCGCTGGTTAAGCAGCAGCCATTACAGGTTCTTTAAACTGGGCTTCGGGAAAGTGAAGGTGGAACCACGTGAAGTTCTCTTCGGTTACTTCCACGCTCGCCGAGCCCTGATGCAAGCTCATAATCGACTGAACGATGGCTAAGCCTAGACCGGTACCGCCCTCACTCCGTGCTCGGCTCTTGTCCACTCGATAGAAACGTTCAAACAAATGCGCATGGTGTTCCCTCGCGATCCCCCGGCCCGGGTTGCCGACACTCAATGTCGTACCGCTCGTACCGTGTTGCACCTTCACGTAGACCGTGCGGCCGCGTGGGCAGTAGCGAATAGCATTTGACACCAGGTTCGAGACGGCCCGTTGAATCATGAGACGATTACCGCGCACTACGTCCTCATTGCCAGAGATTTGCAGCTGGATCTCGCCTTCTTCTGCCGAAATGCTGAAGAGATCGCATACACGCTCAACCTCGTCGACCAGCGACACGGGTTCAAACTCCACCATGGATGCTGGGTGACTGACCTGAGCCAGGAACAGCATGTCGGAAACCATCCGGCTCATGCGGTCCAGCTCTTCTGTGCACGATTCCAGCACTTCCCGGTACTCTTGAAGCGATCGTTCTCTGGTCAAGGCAACCTGGGCCTTACCCATCAGGTTGGAAAGCGGTGCACGCAACTCGTGAGCAAGATCGTCAGAGAATTGAGAAAGCTGCTGCACACCGTCATCTAGGCGAGCCAGCATGATGTTAATGCCGTCAGCGAGCTCTTTAAGCTCTGAGGGCATTCCATCCGTTGGCAGGCGATGGTCCAGGCTCTCGGTGGAGATTTTCGAGGCAACTTTCAAGAACTTGGTCAGAGGTAGCAGTCCGCGGCGCACGGTCCACCAAGCGATGGCCAAGATCAATGCGAGGATGACGGGCGACATCATCAGGGCCCAGGTCAGCAATGCATCGAGCAGGGCCTCACTGGATGACTGGTCCATGGTCATGTAGACGCTGACTTCGGTTCCATCGGCTAAGCGCATGATACGAGAAGCGCTCAACAGTGGGCGGTCCTGGGTATCACGCCATTCATGCTCTTTAGGCTGCGCAGCCGGCTGGAACTTGTGCACCTCCAGATTGACCTGCTTTGAGCCTATCGAGAGCAAAGGTACCTGCTTTGTTGATGTATCGAATATGCTCACGTACAGGTTGTTATGGCCCATGACCAAATCAACTAGCTGGTGCGCATCCGCGTTGACGCCGGAGATATCGTTGATAGTGGACAGGTTGTGAGCCATGCCTGCCATCTTCACTTCTAGGTCTGCTCTGGCATTTCTTTCCAGCGCTTGACCCACCATCAAGTAGCCAAAGGTCGCGAACAGAAGCAGTAATGCTGCGCTCATCAACCCGACTTTGAACCCTAGCTTTGCAGCCAGGCTGAACGGACTCATGCGCGTTCCTCGAAAACGTACCCAACGCCACGAAGCGTATGAATGAGCTTGGTTTCAAACGGGTCATCGATCTTTGAGCGCAATCGCCGGATCGCAACATCGATGACGTTGGTGTCGCAGTCAAAATTCATGTCCCAGACCAGAGAGATGATCTGGGAACGAGTCAGCGCTTCACCCGTCCTGCTCATGAGCAGGTGCAGGAGCGCAAATTCTTTTGTGGTGAGATCGATGCGTGTGCCACCACGGAAAACTCGATGGCGCACGGAGTCGAGTTCCAGATCGGCAATCTTCAGCGAGCTCTTCTCGACGAGTTCATCGCCACGTCTCTGGAGAGAACGGATGCGAGCAAGCAGCTCGGGAAACTCGAAGGGCTTCACCAAGTAGTCATCCGCGCCGCCATCCAATCCCTTGAGCTTGTCGTTGATGCGACCACGGGCTGTGAGCATGATGATGCGGACCCGGCTGGATTTCCTGATGGTTTCCAGCAGATCCCATCCGTCGATACCTGGGAGGTTCACATCGAGGAGAACCAACGAATAGACATTGACGTTGAATAGGTGAAGGGCATCAACACCGTTGTGCACAATGTCTACGACATACCCGCTTTCGGATAGGCCCTGCTGAAGATATTCCGCAGTTTTAATTTCGTCTTCGACAACTAGAACGCGCATGACTTATCTCAAGGTGTGAAGAAGGAATTGGCCAATCCGCCAAGAGGTTTGCAGGCTGTTTAAAGGTTCGGCTGAGTGCATGGCATGCGGTAGTCGCTACCTCTGTCCATACGCCGTGGTCACCTGAGGACGCTTGAATCTTAACGCGAAGAAGCTGGCCGTGGCGAAATCCTACAAATTTGTAATGTAGCCGTAAGATTGCTGACAGTCATACCGGCATACCCTTTGAGCTTAGCGGATTCAGCGGCCTTCAGCCGGTTGAGCACTCAGTAGCTGGCATGTGAATTCGGTCGTAAAAGGCGGCATTTCTGCCAAGCCGTTCTGTTTTGCCAGGAAAATTCCTTGGGGAGCTACCAAGAGCTCGTTGCCAACCACCGATCAGTGGCATCGCAGGATGCGCTGCGCTGCGCGCGGCTATGATTTCTTGATCCGTCGAAAGTGCAGATAATTACTTTACAATCTATTACATGTCCAAATTGTAATTTCACAATCATCTTGTCGTTAGCCGCCTTTGCTAGTTTTAGTACAGCACACAGGCAGCGCTGCTTTGGAGTCGTCTCATCCGGAGCAGCATGGCGGGAGTAACGAAACCCTGCTCACGCCAATGCATTCACCTTGGAACCATACGCTCCTTTGGTAAGGTGAATTTTAGCGCCCGCCGTGGGCGCTTTTTTATTAATGGACTTCTCATGAAAACCACTAGATCTGCAATTGCCGTATTCATGCTCTTCTCTGTGCTGTCGACAGATGCTCTAAGTAGCGTGCAGATCAATGAGGATCTTGAGCAGTCTGCTCGGCAGGCTACAGAGCGCTATGCACAGAGCGTGAAGAAGCCCATGCCAGAGCTTGAAGACTACACCTATGGCATGAATCTGGACGTTGGGAAGTTGGTGTACGTGTCGCCCAACGTGCGGTACTGCGGCAACGTGAAAAGCATGATGGCCTACGAGGACTCGAAGGGCGAATTGCACATGGTTCGCTACCTGGTGAAAGGCGAGTGCGTTAATAGTCGGTGAGCGGCCACCCACTTGCTGCCCCCGGCGCTTAGCTCACAGCAACTCGATGCCAAAACGACGTAGCAGCAGAGCAAAGCCCCCAAAACTTACCATGGTGATGATGATGCTGATGATAAGCGTCGGCCAAAAGTCCAGTTTGGGCAGCAGCACCGGAAAAGTGATAAACATTGGCAGGGTTGGAAGGACGTACCAGAACGTATACCAGGCATGATTAGCTATCTTTTCCATACTCTGGTTTTCCAAGTACAGCCAGATCAGCGTCATGACCGTGACCAGAGGCAGAGCGGCAACTAGGCCACCCAGCTTGTCGCTACGTTTTGCCAGCTCTGATACTAGAATCACTATTCCGGCAGTGACTAAGTACTTCGTGATGATCCAAGCCATTGCTGAACCTCCTACGGGCACTCGAGAGAGTCTGTCGGAATCTTCCCAAGGCGCTCACGAAGTGCTCCTGCCGTTTTGACGCCTATCATTCCCGATCTTTCCTTTACGACACCACTCTCTCTGTTTGAAGAGTGGTGCGTTGACCAGGTGGTTACCAACCGATCAGTGCGACGGTAACGGCATGCTCTGGTGGAAAGCTGCGCGCTCGATCTGAATGGTGCAGTGGTGGATTTCGAACGCATCGCTGACCGCTTCCACGACGCCCGCCAGCACGGCATCTCCATCTGCTGTGTCACCCACTACTACGTGCGAAGTCATCACGTTGCTGCCGCTACTGACGGCCCAAACGTGCAAATCGTGTACATCAGTGACGCCATCAACGTTGCGGATGGTGGTCTCGATTGCCGCGACGTCAAGCCCCCTTGGGACACCCTCCATGAGGATGCCCAGGCTCTCGCGAAGCAGCTGCCATGTCCGCGGCAGTACCCAGAGGCCGATTGCAACAGCGACAATCGTGTCGACCCAGGTCCAGCCAGTGAAGCGGATAATGAGAGCCGCGATGATTACGCCCAACGATCCGAGCATGTCGCTCCAAACTTCGAGGTAAGCCCCTTTGACATTGAGGCTCTCGTTGCTGGCAGATGCCAGAAGACGCATCGAAATAAGGTTGATGATCAGGCCAGCGATCGCGATCCACATCATCGCGCCAGTGGCGATCTCCGTCGGCATGAAGAAGCGTTGGTAGGCTTCGTACAAGATGTACATTGCCACCAGGAAGAGCAGGACTGCGTTGAGCGTGGAGGCCAGGATCTCCAACCGCGCATAGCCAAAGGTTCGTTTTTGATCCGCCGGCCGCTTGGCTATCTGGAGCGCAATCAGCGATATCGCCAAGGCGGCGGTGTCAGTGAACATGTGAGATGCATCCGACAGCAGCGCCAAGCTGCCGGTTATCCATGCACCGATTACTTCAGCAATCATAAAGCTGCCAGTCAGGGCCAATGCCATGACTAGCTTCTTCTGATGTCCCTCACGTACTGCTGCACTGCCATGATCATGATTCGATCCCACGTATTTCTCCTTGCGCAGGGGGGTGGTCGCGTTGGCTTACCAGGGTGGCCAGGCGCTAAGGCGTGGCTTGGCCGCACTGGCTGCAGAATTTCGCTCCTGACGTCAGCGAGGAGCCGCAGGCCTTGCAGCCACTCGATAGTGGTGTTCCGCAGTTTAGACAAAAGCGCGCAGATGGGGCGTTAGCGGTCCGGCACTGCCTGCAAGGCTGCAGATCAGTGATTGGGGCTTGGGATGTTGCCCGCCCACTGTCAATTACCCGGTCATTGCCGTCGCAGCTCTGCTGCTGGTCATAGCGGTCATGCCGATCGCTCCCGTGCCCACCACTGTGGTGCTTACCACCGCCGTGGTTTCCCCGGCCGTGGTGGCCGCCCAAGATGTTCTTGAAAAAGCTCATGGTGTTCGTCCCTCATTGATAAGTGACATAAGCACGGGCAAAAGTTAAGGAAGTGTTCTGCTCGCGAGAAAGACTTCTAAATTGAAGTAAAAGTTCAAAATGAGCGTACGACAAAACAAGCCCATTTTGTTTATGAAATTTAATTTAATTCGCTGGGTGGCACTAACCACACAGCAGTCGAACGTGTCCGATTTTTTATCATAGCCTGGTCGATCACAATCAAAAAAGCCATTGCTGCGATTCTGACAGCATTGTAATCACGAGGTCATCGTGTCGTTATCGTGTTCCGGAAATAATGCGCCTAGCGAGAGTTTACTTCTCATTCAATTCTTTTGCCTCAAACATCCTAAGCGCCCTTAAGCCATAGGGCTCGGGGTCTCTGGCGCTCCGCACGCCCACCTTCGCACAGTATCTGTCGATGGTTTGCCTGGTAGCTACCGAGGATTCCATAGCCATGCGTCATGGATCAGCAGCCTCCTAGAGTTTGATAATGACACCTTCGAAATCCATTGTTCACACCCTGTTCAGTAGATTGATCTTTGCTATTCGCAGTACTCGACAAAAAGGCATCAGCACCAATCTGCTCATCGGGCTGGTAACTCTTTGGTTGTTGCTATTTACGAACGCTGAGCTTTGGCGTGTTCTTACGCGGCTGATTTTCAATGCCGATGAAGTTAATTGGCTGCTCGCGAGTAGCCTGCCAGTTGTTGTGTTTGCTTGGGTGTTTACCATACTCAGTCTGCTGTCATGGGCACGGCTCGCCAAACCGCTACTGTGCCTGATCCTGATCAGTGCGGCTTTCGCCAGCTACTTCATGAATGCTTACGGCATCGTCATTGATTACACCATGTTCACCAACGTCGTGGAGACCGACGTCAGTGAGGTCTCCGAGCTACTGAACTGGAAGCTCGGCCTCTGGGTGGCAATGGTAGGGGGATTGCCCGTTTACCTGATCAGTCAGGTGCCGCTCCGACGTAAGCCCTGGATCAAAGCGTTGGCCAGTAGACTCATTGTCCTTTCGCTTGCCCTAGTCACCCTTGCCGGCATTGTGCTGAGCCAATACCAGTCTTATGCGTCCTTGCTGCGCAACAACCGGGAGATTCGGCTCATTCTGGTTCCCACCAACCTGTTTGCGGCCAGTCATGGCTACCTGAAACGTCAGTTGGCCACGCCGAAAGAACTGACCACCA
The DNA here is from genome assembly GCF_059862705.1 of Pseudomonas sp. MF08817. Taxonomy (NCBI): domain Bacteria; kingdom Pseudomonadati; phylum Pseudomonadota; class Gammaproteobacteria; order Pseudomonadales; family Pseudomonadaceae; genus Pseudomonas; species Pseudomonas sp. MF08817. The sequence goes on along the minus strand of NZ_JCBCUY010000066.1, from coordinate 2,491 downwards.
TCGGTACCGATGCAGTAGTGAAAAGGCAGGGAGCAGCTCGCAAACCCAAGCTGCTGGTGCTGGCAGTGGGGGAGACAGCACGCTCTGCCAACTTCTCCCTCAATGGCTACTCCCGTGATACGAATCCGGAACTGAAAAAACGCAATGTCATAAGCTTCTCAAATGTGAGTTCCTGCGGCACCGCCACCGCGGTATCACTGCCGTGCATGTTCCTGGACGTCGGCAAGGATGAGTACAAGGACGGCTTGGCCAAGAGCCGAGAAGGGCTACTCGATGTGCTTCAGCGCGCAGGCATCAGCGTAATGTGGACTGACAACAATTCGGGCTGTAAAGGGGTCTGTGACCGGGTGCCTAACCACAAGGCTACCCAACATGCGGATGCTCAGCTGTGCACCAGCGACGAGTGCAAGGACGGGGTGCTGCTCTCGGAAATGGAGGACTTCATCAACCGTCAGGAAGGCGATGCTGTCCTGGTGCTCCACTACAAAGGCAGCCACGGCCCAGCCTACTACAAGCGATATCCCTCGCAGTTCAAGAAATTCGAGCCGGTCTGCGAGACCAATGAGCTCGACAAATGTAAGCAGCAGGAGGTGATCAATGCCTACGACAACTCGATCCTCTACACCGACTACGTAACGGCCGGGCTGATCGACATCCTGGCTGCGAACACCAAATTCGACACTGCGCTCATGTACGTCTCGGATCATGGGGAGTCACTGGGAGAGGGTGGCCTCTACCTACATGGGCTGCCCTATGCGATGGCCCCGGACGAGCAAACCAAGGTGCCAATGGTGCTCTGGATGTCTGACTCTATCGCGAAGAGCGAACGGCTGAATATGGGCTGCTTGAAAGCCCAGACAAACTCGCCATTGAGCCATGACAACCTGTTCCACACGGTGCTCGGGATGATGAGCGTCCAGACATCCTCGTATCGCTCAGCCCTAGACTTCACTGCCCCTTGCAAGCCCTTGGCCGGAAGCACGTACTCCGGCCTCTGAATGCTCGAAGTGCGATTGAAATACTCGCTCGTATCAGCTGCAATATTCAATTGGAGAGCAGAAAAGTCAGTTGAATCTGGTTGCCCAGGTTTTGCTCGCTGTGAATGTCGACCTTGCCACCGCAGTGTTCCACGATCCGTTTGTACCGCGAGCGATGCGCCTGCAGTGTACGTTCAAGCAATTCGGGCCAATCAAGCGCATTGACCAGTGTTGAGACCTAGGCTGGCATCTCGGTTGCTGCCGTTCTAGTCATGGGTAACCTGGGTCGCAGCAGGTGGCGACTGAGCGTAATCGACCTATGAAGCGGCCGGTCGACAACGACCGCTGTGGGTCGAAAGCTGCCTTAGGGCTGGGCGTCTGCATCACTAATTGGCTTTAGCACTATGCTCCCGCCTATCAGCTGTATGCTCAGGGAATCACCGATTTTGAGACCCATGCGTTCGAGGATATCGTCCGGGAGGTCAGTGATGACATCCCCAGTACCATCACCTGGTTCTTGGCATTTCAAGGTTGTCCGCACGGATTCATTCATAAGGGGCGGCTCCTTATGAGCTGATGGGGAAGCCTCCATCCTACGCCCACTTGCCCCCTACTGGCAGCATTCGACCCACTGCGAAGGCTGGATGTTGGAGCCAGCACCGGCAAGCTCTGCTTTCGCAAGTATGAAGGAGTTTAGTGATAATCCTGCTTCCGGCTGGCGGCGATGGCGCTGACAACTCAGCTTAGGGCCGTGTCTGCTTGAGGTCGCAAGCAGCCAGTCGCTAATGACCGCGCTATCGAACCACTGAGCACCATCCGAGACAGAGCTTTGTTTACCGCGGAGCGTGAGCCCGTTCGCTCGAATACCTTCCTAACAAAGGGGCTTCCCCTTAGGCATACGCTTGATGCGGTTCGAGTTAGATCCTGCGATAGACACAGCTAATCCTATGTCAGACGAGATGTAGACAGGTCCTCTGGCATGGAACCCAACGGCGTTAAGTGTAGACACCGTGTTCAATTCGTCCTAGGAGTGTCACAACTTGCTGGTAGCCCGATCGAGTCACCAAGGTGCTGCAAGGTGACTGATGCCTTAGCCCGATTGCTGGCTTGTACAGCCATTGCGCGGCAAGCACTCGACTGCCAAGCACCAGCGTTGCCAGATGCACGATTTCTTCGCACCTGCCCTTGAAGCTTCGGTGGTCGATGCTCCAGCACCCCTGCGGCGAGCATGGGCACAGCGCTAATATCTGAGGATCCTTCATTTGCAAACCTCAAAGGTGAAAGCCTATCTCTCAACCGGCAATTCGGCCAACAGGTTCCATTCCTTTGCCGGCATGTGCTGCTATGTCGAGAAACCTTCCTTGCGTCTGTACCCGCCTTCGCAAAATGTAGTGGTCAACTAATCCCGGACACGACGTTAAGTTTTTCCTCAGCCCGCGCTGGAGCCAACCCATCGTTGAATTGATGAGGCCGAATCCAGTTGTAGCGATGCATCAAAAAATGGCTGATATCGC